>CAYTSZ010000071.1:0-9451 GCA_964440635.1 uncultured bacterium | reverse complement strand
TCAATTATCTGCTCGGACACAAAGGCAATTTACACCATTCTACAAGACGTAACCACTATTTACATTTGGAAAAACGGTTTGCCGAAAATTTTGAGCCCGGAAGTCAGATGTTTTGATGCGTTCATTCATGTTATGTTTAAAACGTTGGAGCTTATAGAGTTTTCTGGAAGCGGATTATAGCCAGGATACTTATTAAAATACCCGGCGAGAGAGCAACTAATGTGAACAAAAGAGTGGCAAGGGTGAGCAGGGCTATCGATCCTCGCAGAGGGACTTTGAACAAAAATATACCCAGCATTGCAGCCACAGCCACATTCAGTAGGATAAGTATGAACTGGGAGAAAACTTTGCCGGCCTTTTTTTAATTATCCGGGGTGCAGGCCAAGAAAATTTCTCCCTTTCTTCCTTGTGTTTATCTGTGACCCCTGTGGTGGGAAAGAGGTTGACTTTGCGATTGTCGTTTTTCTGTCTCTCAGTTTGCTCGTTGTTTCCAGTCTTTGATTCGGCGTTGCCAGAAGGATAAGCGTCCGCCGTGGCATTCAAGCAGCAGGGGGGCGAGCTGCCCGGTGGATGATTTTTTTAGTTTTTCAATACTGGTTATGTCAGCTCTGGTAAGGCAACTGGCGCTTTTTGTGCCCATTTTACCGAGGAGTATTAACCGGGCTTTTTTCTTCATTTTTTCCGGCGTGTCGGCCTTCAATATCTGGCGAGGGGTTTGGAGGTTTTTTCGGTGAATTATTCTGGCTTCCTGCCTGGTCCAGACCTGGTAATCTTCTAAATTATTGTAGGCGGGGACATTGGTATAAATTTCCATTCCGCAGAGGACCAGGAGGCAGAAAATAATAACTCCCGGCCAGAAAGAAAATCTGACTTTACGATTCCAGCTCCGGTAATTTCTATCGATGAATACAAACAGTCTCCAGACCATAAGAGCAAAAGGCGGGAAACCGAAGTAACCGAGGACGGGCATTTCAAAAAGTCTCCACTCGCCCATAAAGGGAACGGTATAGATCCAGCCGGTTCGGGCAAAGTGGTTCCAGAACTCCCACAAAAATCCGCACACTGCGCCGGCCAGCAGCCATGAAATAAGCAGGCGATATTTGCCGGCTGAAAATTCCCCCAGAAACGAAGGTCCCCCCGAGCGGTATTCAACAAATTCCACCACCAGCAGCAGACCCAGCCAGACAAAAGGAAACATATAGGTAGGAGCCAGCAGGGGGCCGAATACCCCGAGTATGCCGATAATGAGCAGCGCCCAGAGCAATTTGCGGGACGGTTTGAATTTTTTAAACTGATCGAGGCTGGGCGGTAAAAAATAATAAACAGTTCTTTGAACCTCCCACAATCCCGGAAGGACGGTGGCAAAGCAGAAAGTGGCTCCCAGCCAGCGGGCCGGAAGATTGTCGCTGAGCGGTTTGAACGCCAAAACGTAGTACCAGTTGCCCAGATACAGATTGAAAGTTTCAAATATAAACCAGAGGAAAGCCGAAATAGCGCAGATATAGAGGAAGTAGCTTACTTTTTTTTGTAGAAAAATCGCCCGGCCTTGCAGGCTGTTGTATCCTTCAAGAGTCAAAATAAAACTCCACCAGGCGAGTGGATAAAAAAATAATTTAAACTGCGGTGAGAAAAATATCAAAATGTGGAAGAATATCAGTAAACTAATTCCAACCCGGAATAACCATCGTCCGGCAGTGGAGCTTTCCATTTCGAATCACCTCCCAGTTTAAAGCGTGAAAATAAATCCATAAGGATAAGACTCTTATCGGATTTCGAGTTAATTTTCACATTATGAGAAGTTTATCTTTTTTTATTTAGATGTGAAATGTCGAAGCCGGGAAAAATTAATATTATAGTTGACAGGAGGTTGCTTACGATATAAACTATTGAGAATTGATATCAATAAGGGTGATAGTCGGGATGGATATTGCAAAAGGAAAACAGAAGGTAAACGAATATATCGAAGTGGAGGGCCTGCGCCACAGTAAACAGCGTGAGCATGTTCTTGAGGTGTTGTTTTCCAGCGGACGTCATCTGACCGCCGAGGAATTGTATAATTTAGTTAAAAATAAATACCCGGAGATTGGGCAGGCTACAGTATACCGGGCCCTGAAGTTGTTCTGTCAGGCCGGGATATGCCGGGCGGTCAAACTGGAAGAGGGGCCGGATCGCTATGAAACAGTTGTCGGACATGAACATCACGATCACTTAATCTGCCTGGAGTGCGGTAATTTTGAAGAGGTAATTTCTTCTCGGATAGAAAAATTGCAGGAAAAACTGGCCGAGAAGAACGGTTATGAACTCAAGCACCACCGGCTGGTTCTATATGGAATTTGCCCCGACTGCCAAAAATAGATATCTTTGGACCGAGTAATATATTTTTTTATTTAATTATTAATGATAATGAATTTCAATTTCAGAGAGGTGTATATTGATGGGTGATTTAAAAAGTGGCGGATCAGGGTGTTGCCCGGCAGATGAAATAAGCGGCGGGAACAATCCGGCAATAACCGTAGTTGGTGCTCCCAATGTGGGGAAGAGTGTTATTTTTAATACCCTGAGTAAAAGCCAGCAGACGGTCTCTAACTACCCGGGAACAACAGTTACCGTGAGCCGTGGAAAAACAAAACTGGGAGCCACTGAATTTGAATTGATTGACACTCCCGGTATGTATTCGCTGTTCCCTTCCTCCGAGGAGGAAAAAGTATCCCGGGATATTCTGGCCGATCAGGATTCAAAGCTTGTGTTGCATGTGGTTGACGGAAAATCATTAAAGCGTTCCCTTCCGTTTACACTTCAGCTTCTGGAGGCTGATTTGCCGGTGATGCTGGTGGTAAATATGATGGACGAAGTCCGGGAATCGGGGCTTGAAATTGATACTGATGCCCTGGCAGAGGAGCTGGGTATTCCGGTTCTTCCTCTGGTGGCCACCTCCGGAGAAGGGCTGGAAAAATTGAAAGAGGAAATTGGTGAAAATATCAAAGGTGAACAGGCCCGGCCTGATTTTTCATTTCAGTCCTCTAAGCTAACCTCGGTGGAGATGCCCCAGAAAGATTATGGTTTTTCGCCCGAAATAACCCGTGAACTTTTGCTTCGTGGTGATGATGAGTTTGAAGCCAGAGTTCACCGGAAAGAACCTGAGAAATTGGAAAGAATCAAATATCAGTTTAAGAAACTAAAAGAAAACGGTAAACCGGCTGTTGAACTGGACGCGGTAAGGAAGAGAAATCAGGTCGCCCGCAGTATTTATGACCGTTCGGTGTCCGGCTCTCAGCAACAGGACGGATGGGGTGAAAAACTGGGACGCATTGCCGCCCGTCCCCTGACCGGCTGGCCGATTCTGTTTCTTGTTATTTATTTTGGAATTTATAAATTTGTTGGTGTTCTGGGGGCCCAGACAGTGGTTGATTTTCTTGAGGTGGAGCTGTTTGAAAAGTTAATCAATCCCGTGGTAACCGATTACATAAGCAGAGCGATACCTTTCCAGCCACTGGTTGATTTGCTGGTGGGAGAATACGGGATGATTACCCTGGGTTTAACTTATGCCCTGGCTTTGATTTTGCCGATAATAGCGTTCTTCTTTCTTGCTTTCTCTATAATCGAAGATAGTGGTTATCTGCCCCGTCTGGCTCTGTTGCTTGACAGGACCTTTAAAAAAATAGGTCTCAGTGGACGGGCCGTTATTCCCATGGTACTCGGTCTGGGTTGTGATACGATGGCCACTGTGGTTACCCGAACGCTGGACACCCGCCGTCAGCGAATAATTGCGACTTTGCTGCTTGCACTGGCCATACCCTGTAGCGCTCAACTGGGTGTTATACTGGCCATTCTATCCGGCAGTCCACTGGCATTGTTTATCTGGGCCGGAACCCTGGGGCTGGTATTTATGTTCGTTGGTTTTCTGGCCAGTTACCTATTTCCGGGGGAAAACTCTGCCTTTTATATGCAGCTGCCTCCCCTGAGAATGCCGAAAATTTCCAATATTTTGAGCAAGACTTATGTAAGGGTCAGATGGTATTTTATGGAAATTTTCCCCTTGTTTATGCTGGCCAGTTTTTTTATCTGGCTGGGTCGGTTAACAGGTCTGTTTGGCAAAGCGATTAACCTGCTGGTTTATCCCGCAGGATGGATCGGACTGCCCCCGGCCAGTGCAAAGATATTTCTGTATGGTTTTTTTCGCCGTGATTACGGCGCAGCCGGACTTTACGATTTGATTAAACAGGGAACTTTAGATCCCCGGCAGATTGTGGTTGCCAGTGTGGTTCTTACTTTGTTTGTTCCCTGTGTGGCCCAGTTTATTGTTACCGGCCGCGAAAGAGGCTGGGGTATGGCCCTGGCGATGGGAGCTTTTGTTCTCACCTTTTCTTTCGCCGTCGGTTATGTATTGAATCTTATTTTGCTGCAGGTTCCATTTTACATCTAAAGGGTTCCCCGGAAATAACGCTTGAGCAGCACTGATTACGAGGTGAAATGTGATGAAATGTTCTTTTTGTGGCCATCAGTTTGACAGTGACGAAGCGGCTTCCGCCTGTGAAGGGTGCGGGCTGGTAAAAAGTTGTAATCTTGTTGCCTGTCCCAACTGTGGTTTTGAATCCCCTCCAGACGCTGAACTACCGGGGTTCATAAGAAAAATTATTAATATATTTTCAAAAAAGGAGTGATTGTAGTGCTTGGTTCAAGACAAATCAAGAAGTGGTGGAATAAGTTTAGCAGAGCCGGTGCTGATTCTGGTCCGGAAGGCAACAAATTTGTATTCACCGGCGGTGGTGGCACCCGGCTGGCTGATTATTCTACCGGGTTCAAAGGTGAAATAACCGATATCCGGGTGGATTCGGCCCACCGTCGCCGCCAGTTGATGCTTTTGGGAGCATTGCCGGGCAACCGGGTTTCCCTGGAACAATCCAGTCCGGCTTACGTGGTAAATATAGAGGATATGCGATTTGCTCTGGATCGTGAACTGGCCAGCCGTATTTATGTCCAGCCGGGTTAATACAGGGAAAAATTAATTCCGGTAAAAAGAGTGACCGAATGTCGCGGGAAGGTCCCGAGGGATTCTACCTGGTTTTAATTTTCAAAACTAATTCATTTAAACATTTCAGCCGGAGATGTCTATCAATATTGCCTGCCTGAAGGCCATTTTTTGAAACCACGATTAATCGAAAATACTCTTTGTATATTTTACTCAGAACCAGCCTGGAGTTCCCCTGCGCGCTGGAGAGCAATTTTTGTTAATGGCGGTCCCGCAATTTCAAAAAACAAAGTGGTTGCTGTTACCACGAAAAAGACCTGTTCACCCGCCGGGCCAGGGAAGGAGGATTTCACAATCAGGGCGAACCCAAGTGCTACCCCCGCCTGACACAGCATGGCCATCCCCATGTAGTTCTTTACTATGTTTGTGGCGTTTACGAGTGCTCCCCCCAGGTATACTCCGCTTATTTTACCGAGAATACGAAACAGAATATAGCCGCCGCCGATCAGGGAAGAATGGGAGACCATGTCCACTTTAAGATGGGCGCCGGCCAGAACAAAGAACAGGACATAGAAGGGTGATTCGATTTTTTTTACCACATCAAAAAATTTAACTTCGGATTTATTAATATTTTCCACCGTGATTCCCAGAGCCATATTGGCCAGCAGTATTGAAAAATCAAAATGAATAGAAAGTCCGGTGGTGAGCAGAATAAAACCCAGTGTGTAGATCATCAGGTTTGCATTTTTTTCTATTATCCTCGGGAGATGGGAAAGAATCCAGCCCAGCGCAACTCCCAGGGCTACAGCTCCAATAATCTCCCGACAGGAGTAAAGAAAACTCATCAGAACCGGATTTGTATTCGCTTGAGTACCGGCAGTAATACTGGAGGCAATAGCAAAGAACAGTGCGAACATTATAATCCCCAGCCCGTCATCAAGGGCCACCGTGCCCAGCAGGGTGTCAGTGAAATCACCTTTGGCATTGTATTCTTTTGCAACCAGAATGGTGGCCGCTGGAGCTGTTGCGGAGGCGATGGCTCCGTAGATTAGGCTGATGGGCAGCGAACTATTCATAAGAAAATATACACCACCTGCCACCAGGATAAAGGTGGTAATAACCTGGACGATGGCAAGGCCGAATACTTTTTTCCCGATTTTTTTAATTTTTTCCAGTGAAAACTTTTTACCCAGTTCAAAAGCTATAAAACTGAGGGCAATATGGGTAAGTAATTCAGAGCTTTCCATAAGCCCGGCGCTGACCAGATTCAGCATAGAGGGGCCGATGATGATACCTATTATGATATAGAAACTGATCCTGGGCAGCTTGATGTATTCTTTGATACTGGCCCCCAGCGTGGCGGCCAGCAAAATGAGACCTATGTCAAGGATTGCGTTTATATCCATAACTTGCACCCTTTACTGGTAGGTTACCCGGAGAATATTTTGTTTTTACTTATCTGTCAAGCAGCAATTAAACTTGCTGTTTTTATATTCCGCTTCATAATTTTATAACTTTAACTTGAAAAAAACCACGCTGGCCTTTAGGTTTATTATGTCAGGGGAAGTTAATTCTGAAATAGAGAGCTCAAGCAACTGTATGAAACTGTGGTTGGGGTTTTAGAAAGAGGAGTCAGATATTTATCGACCGGAGAAGAACTGCCGGATGATTATATTATTCCCCATCGCAGCGAAGGGGAGAACTGCCCGCGGTGCGGGGCAGATATAAAACGGATAAAGGTGTCGGGCAGAAGTTCCTACATCTGTCCCGAGTGTCAGAGTAAATAAAATTAACAGGGAAAAATAATAAGCAGAGGAAGAAAATGAAGTATACTGTTATTTTGATAACGATCAGTACGGCTATGCTCCACAGGATGCACTTGAATTGAAAAAATTGTCAGTGAGAAATTTTAGTTATTACACAATGATTTTATTTATCTGGAGGTATAAAAAATGAGTGAAATAGTCAGGTATGTAAAAGAAGGTCGAGAGATACGTTCCCGTGACCAGGCCCGGCAGATCATTGAAGAATTAAAACAGAAACTGCTTGAAGGAGCAGCCGGTGAGTTGGAAAAAACCGAGCTGCTGGTGACGCTTGCGTTTAGCTGTGTGGAAACTGACGAGGCCTCCTGGGATATACTCAATCATTTTGAAGATAATTCTGATTTTGATCTTCTTTCTTCTATAGCGGAAAAAGAGGCCCTGGATGATGTTAAAAGGTGCAGGATTCTTTCGGTTGTGGAATTGATCCGTCGTCTCCGGTAAGATTGTGGAGCAAAAATCATTCCGTATGGTAATGGTATCAAAATATTCTTGACACGGTGGTGCTGGCTGCCATAATTATTTAGTTGGAAGTGGACAAGGTTGTACTGAATTTTTATGGAGGTGGCAGTTGATGAAAAAAATATTAGGATTGTGTCTGGTCGTTAGTCTGGCTGTTTTTTTACTGGCTTCATCCGGCCATGCGGCAGATGGTGAATCGTGGCTTGGAATTGCTATAATCAATCCCGTTCAGTACCCGGATTATTCTTTTTCTATTCGTGGAGTTCGTCTGAATGCCATATATGCGCTCAACGAGGATCTGACCGGATTTGATCTGGGACTTTTCAATCATCTCAGTGGTGATTTAAAAGGGGCTGAGTTTGGTCTTTACAATGAAGTTGGCGGTATTAACGGTGGTTTCCAGTTTGCGTTTGTTAATCGAGCTAATGGTGACGCATCGGGGGTTCAGCTCGGTCTCGCAAACTATTCGCAGGGTTATCACAAAGGTGTTCAAACAGGTCTGTACAATGAAGCGAAACATATTTCCGGCCTGCAGCTTGGTCTTTTGAATAAAACAGATTCACTTTGTGGCGTACAGATTGGACTTTTTAATATGAAACAGGAGGTTGGCCGCGGGGTGCCGTTTTCGTTTCCCATGCGTGGGTTCCCGATTATTAACTGGACCTTTTAAGCAGAGATTGTTGAGATTATTACCCGTATTGACAGGTATGCAGCAGGCTGAAAAATATTTTATTATCGGGAGTCGATTGAAATGAAGACCGGTTTTGTGGGTTCAATTTTTGATTTTTCCTTTTCAAATTTTGTTACCAGTAAGATAGTGAAAATTATTTATGTACTTGCATTAATTTTAATCTGCCTGTTTGGAGTTGGAATATTTTTTAGCGGATTGGCCCGGGGGAATGTGGCTGGTTTTGTCACTGCTTTTATAGGAACACCATTGTACTTAGTTATTGCAGTTTTGTATGCTCGTGTCTTTTGCGAAATTCTTATTATTATATTCAAAATTTCAGAAAATCTTGGTGAAATATCGGATAAACTGGACAGAAATCTACAGGAGTTTAATTCTTGTCCGGAAGATTAAAATAGGGCAATTTTTTTCATGCTTTTTATTGATTAAATAGAACCGGGAATAATTTAAACAGTGCCGGGTAAAAAGTCACAACATTAATTATTTAGAGGAGTAATAATGAATAGATTAAGAGTATATGCGAGCGATGAAAAAGGCTCGGGACTTATCGGGATGTTAGTGGTGATTGTGATAATCGGGGTGGTGTTCTGGTATATGAACAGCGGGGGGGAGCAAACAGGTTCTTTATACAGTCCGCCTTCCGGGAGTAAAATCCAGGAAAGCCTCCAGAAAGCCCGCCAGTCGGCGTCGAAGCAGGAGCTGGCTACTTTGCGCCAGGCTATTGCTATTTACAGGGCCGAAAGGGGAGCCAATCCACCGACCTTGCGGACACTGGCCGAGGAAGGATATGTGTCAGAATCTGCTCTTAGAGATTCTGAGGGGGAAAAATACGAATATGATTCGACGAGTGGCGAAGTAAACTAACCCGCTTAATGCATGAAAATTTATTTTCTTGCATAAGCGCCTCTACGAGGCATCAATAAAACTTAAATCGACAAATAAATCAGGTTCTACTAAAATACCCGGATTTACAGAGTGTTTTTATGGCAATAATTCTATCAGTTTGACAGCCGGGTTAGCCCCGCTGTCAATGGTTGTCTTTAAGACGGAATATGCTCATTTGTATTTTTTTGTGCATGTTCCGGGCTAAAAAAGTAATCAGTTGTCGCTACTTTCGTCCTCTTCCTCGTATCTGTAGATGATTTCCCCGCGTCCAATATGGAAGCCAATAACGCTGCCGATTACGGCTGGTACTCCGTATTGGAAACCAAAAAGTTCGATTGCAATGATGATCGCTGCCAGTGGTATGTTCATCAAGCAGGCGAGAACCCCGGTCATCCCGGTTACCAGCAGAGCGATGTGCGCGGTCTGGGCCAGGGGACCAAAAAGAGCAGATACTGTATTTCCGCAGATGAAGCCCATTACTATTGCCGGGAAGGTAAATCCCGCGCTTCCCCCGGAGCCAATTGTAAAAGAGGTAGTCAATATCCGGCCTATAAGAAATAACAGTCCTGCAGAAAGCAGGAGATTATTATTCATGAGAACTGAAATCAGGCTGTGGCCGGTTCCAAG
>CAYTSZ010000070.1:0-9475 GCA_964440635.1 uncultured bacterium | reverse complement strand
ATGGCTTATAACATCGGGGTGGCAATTGGTAATTTAATGGACAAAGGAACTATAGTGGTCGGGCATGACATGCGCGAGGTGGCCATACCGATTTCCAAAGTTCTAATAGACGGGCTGCGGGCCACCGGGCAGGACGTGATTGATATCGGTCTGTGCTCGACACCGATGAATTACAACGCAATCGGGCATTTTGATGCACAGGGAGGAGTCATGGTGACCGCCTCCCACAACCCCTCGGAATACATAGGATTCAAACTCTCCCGCGATGAAGCAAAACCGGTCGCTTATGAAACCGGAATAAACGAGGTGGAGAAAGCTGTGAAATCAGGTAATCTGCCGGAGGCTGATAAACCCGGTGAATACCGGCAGGAAAATTTCATCCAGATCTACCAGGATTTAATCCTTGGTTTCGCGGAAAGAATCAAACCTCTTAAAGTAGCTATCGACTGCGGAAACGGAATGGGCGGTCTGACGGTACCGGAAATTTATAGAAATCTGCCGGTAGATGTTGACGAGATGTATTTTGAGCTTGACGGCAGTTTTCCAAACCATCTTCCCAACCCGCTGGAAGAGGAAAACATGCGGGATCTGCAGGAAAAAGTAAAAACCGGAGATTTTGACCTGGGCATGGCCTTCGACGGTGACGCCGACCGGGTGGCCTTCGTGGATGAGAATGGCGAAATAATCGCCTCCGACATGATTACTGCCCTGCTTGTAAAACCGATGCTGGAGAAAAACCCCGGTGATGCTATTATTTACGATCTGCGCTCGAGCAGGGCCGTGCCGGAAGAGATTGAGAAATACGGCGGACAACCAGTTCGCTACCGGGTCGGGCACGCTTACATGAAAGCAAAAATGAGAGAAGTTAACGGCGTATTCGGCGGAGAATTGTCCGGACACTATTATTTCCGGGACAATTACTACACCGACTGTGGGATGATAGCTTCGCTTGAACTTTTGAACCTTCTTTCGGCCAGTGAAAAAACACTTTCCGAACTTATAAAACCGCTAAAACGCTATGCTCGGTCAGGAGAAATAAATTTCAAGGTAGAAGAAAAAGAAGAAGCCATGCAGGCGCTTGACGAAAAATTTGCGGAAGCCGAAACAGACTGGCTCGACGGGGTCACTGTACAGTTTGAAGACTGGTGGTTCAACGTCCGCGCTTCAAACACCGAACCATACCTCCGGTTAAATATGGAAGCCGACACCGACGAATTGCTTGAGGAAAAACTTGCCCTGGTAAAAGAGGAGATCGAGAAATATGTTTCCGCCTAAGTATCTCAGGAAAGAAGCCGCCAGTATATCGGCCAATCTAAGAAAACGCGGGCAGGATACCACGCGGCTTGACCGGGCTATAGAACTTGATAAAAAACGAAGGGGGATCATCAAGGATGTGGAAAGCAAACAACACATCCGTAACGAAGAATCCCAGCAGATCGGTGTTTTAAAACAGGAAGGAAAACATGAGGACGCCGATGAATTGATCGATCGAATGGCAAATTTGAAAGAAGAAATTCAATCCCTGGAATCCGAGCAGGAAGAACTTGACGAAGAGTTGAACGAAATTCTGCTGGAAATCCCCAATGTACTACAATCCTCTGTGCCCGCAGGAGAAACCGAAGAAGAAAACAAAATTGTGGAAAAAAGCGGTGAAATTACCGCTTTTGATTTTCAGCCCCTTCCCCACTGGGAACTGGCGGAAAAACACGGTTTAATTGATTTTGAGCAGGCCCAGAAAATATCCGGCAGCCGATTTGCTGTTCAACACGGGCCCGGCGCCAGGCTGGAAAGAGCCTTGATCAATTTTATGCTGGACACTCAATGCCAGGAAAACGGTTATGAAGAGACAACCACCCCGGTTCTTGTAAGACCCGAGGTGATGGAAGGCACCGGCCAACTGCCCAAGTTTGAAGAAGATCTTTATAAAACCGGGCGGGATGATTTGTATCTAATACCGACAGCGGAAGTAAGCCTGGTCAATCTCTACCGCCAGCAGATATTCGAGGCCGATCAATTGCCGATTAAAAAGACCGCCTGTACACCCTGTTTTCGGCGGGAAGCAGGAGCCCACGGCCGCGATACCCGGGGGCTAATGCGCCAGCACCAGTTCAACAAGGTCGAATTAATACAGATAACCAAACCTGAAAATTCCTACGACGCTCACGAACTGCTGCTGGCCGATGCCCGCTCTGTTCTGGACAAACTTGAGCTCCCTTACCGGGTGGTTGTTCTATGCAGCGGTGATACCGGTTTTGCCGCTTCAAAAACATATGATATTGAGGTCTGGCTGCCCTCCCAGCAGCGTTACCGGGAGATATCCTCCTGCAGTAACTGCGAGGGATTTCAGGCTCGCCGGGCCCAGATCCAATATCGGCCGGAGCCCAGAGCACAGGCCCAGTACTGTCACACATTGAATGGCAGTGGCGTAGCGGTTGGCCGCTGCTGGCTTGCTATTGTTGAAAACTTCCAGGAAAAGGATTCTTCTATCACTATTCCCGACGCGTTGAGGCCCTACATGGGAGGAGAAAAAAGGCTGACTTTATCCTGAGAGTTTATAATGTTTAAAAATTTCGCGGGGTTCCGCCTGTTTAAATGGATGAGCGGTAGCGGGCTGGCTATTATTCTTGTCCTCTGGAGCTGGCTGTTTCGCTTCCCCGAATACTCAACTTTTTTTATCTATCTGGAAGAGGAAACGGCTTTCCTCGGTGGATTAATTTTTCTCGCTTTTCTCGGCGTATATCTGGCCTTTATTCCCCTGGAGAGTTTCCTTGAACGGCTGGACAAATTTAATTTTTTTCTGCAGCGTATCCCCCGGCTTGGAACAAAGCTTCAGGAATGTCCAACTACGGAGAAACTTTTCGAAGCGATAAGTCAACAGGTTTTAAAACGGTTGCCTTACAGCAGCTACGGTCTTTACAGCTATTCTGAAAAAAAATCCTCCTACCGGCTGTTTGATTCCAACTCGACTTTCCCGGAAACAATCAACACACCTGAAGTGGTAAATAAATTAAATCAGCATCGAACCCTGTTTGTGGACTACGATGAATTGAATGCGGCGGACAAAAAACCTGGTTTTCCCACGCCACTGCTCGCAATTTCCATAGCTGGGATTGAGGAACCAGGATATCTCCTGCTGCTTAAACCCGAAGAACATCAGACTCAACAAACACTGCACAGAATAATCGGTCTGCGCTACGGAGAAGAACTGAATGAGGCCCTGCGCCGACTAATTCACAACCGCCAGGAGGAAGCAGTCCAGCAGCAGCTAAATGAAAAAATTCAACAGGCTACGGCAGAAATAAAAAAACATCGTGAATTTTTGTCCTCCGTTCTGAACAGCCTGGAAGAGGGCCTGATTGTTATCGGGGCCGGGGACAGAATAACCCTGGCCAACCCGGAGGTCTATAAAATATTCTCGTTTTCCGACAAACTGGAAGGTAAGCCTCTAAAGCAACTGGCTGAAATATTACCGGAAGAAATTCTTGAATCACGCCAGCAAGCATCACCCCGGATCGTTTGTAAAAATCAAAAATATATCGAGTTCGAATGGCACCCGGTCAGCGGATCGGACTATACATTATTACTGCTGCGGGACCGAACCAGACGTGAAAAACTTCGCCTCAAGCTGCAATTAAACGAGACCATGGCACTGCTGGGCGAGATGGCCGGAGCTGTGGCGCACGAACTGCGCAATCCACTTGGCGGAATGGAACTTTATATTGATCTGATGCGCCGGCGCAACGAATCTGAAAATTTAGAAAAACCCATTAACCAGATCCATAAAGCCCTGCGTTCGATCCAGCGCACAACTGACAGCCTGATGAGTTTTACCCGCAGCGGACAGGTTCTTTTCCAGGACCTGGACCCCAACCGGTTAATAAATACCGTTCTGGAACACTGTCAACAACTGCTCAAAGATGAAGAGGTTGAGATTGATAACACCCTGCCGGATCTACCGGTGATAAAAGGTGACTTTCAACAACTGCGCAGCGTCTTCATAAATCTAATCCAAAATGCCGTCGAAGCCCAGAAACCACCCCGGAAGATTGTCATCAGCGGTCATTCTGGTGAAGAAATGATTTCAATCTCAATCCGGGATTACGGGCCGGGAATAAGCGAAGAAAAAAAATCGGATATTTTTCGCAGGTTTTTTACAACAAAAAAAGCCGGTTCAGGACTGGGATTGGCCCTCTGCCACCGAATGATAAACGTACATTCCGGCGACATATATATAGACGAAACAGAAGGCCGGGGTAGCACCTTCACTGTTGAGCTACCTTTTAATCCTGAAAAAAATTCTGAGATAAATAAATAAGAATCTTTTAACGATTTATCATTACCGGACTTGACCCGGTAATCCAGAGTTTGATCTATATTAAACTGAGGCAAAACCTTAAATTATGGATGCCGACTCGCAAACCGGAATGAGTACTGGAAGGTTCTAAAAAAACAATACTTCCTGTCTAAAATCACGATATTAATTTAAAATATATAAACAGTAGGAGAAAAAAATTTAATAATTTTGAAGATAATCCTCATTGCTATCCCCTTTTTGCTTTAGTTGGGGTTAAAAGCGGGCACATTAATTTTAAGCGGTTGCAGAATAGAAGAAATCCCCAGATCCGGAAGAAAAATTCAAGGTCAATTATAAAACCCGGTAATAAATGTAACTTTAAGGAGAGCAAAAAATGAGCCGTAAAATTCTTATCGTCGACGACGAGGATTTAATTCGTGATTCACTTCTGGATATTCTGTCTGAAAACAAAAATTACAAACTATTTGTTGCTAAATCGGGAGAAAAAGCCCAAGATATCCTGCAGCAGGAATCTATACATGTAATGATCACAGATGTGAAAATGGAAGGTATATCAGGACTTGAACTCCTCCAGTGGACCCGGGAAAACTCACCGCTTACTGAAACAATAGTAATTACTGCTTACGCTTCAGTAAAAAGCGCCGTTAATGCTATGAAAGAAGGTGCTTTTAATTATCTATCCAAACCATTTTCCGCCGAAACGGTAAAAGCAGAAATAAAACGGGCCCTCGAACACCGGGAATTAAAAGCCCGCAATAAGGTCCTGCAGGCTCAAATTGACTCCCGCAAAGGTTCAAAAAAACTGATTGGAGCTTCGGAGGCCATGGATAAAATCCATGATAAAATCAAAGCCGTAAGTTCCACTAACGTCAGTGTGCTGATTCGGGGAGAGACAGGAACCGGTAAGGAACTGCTGGCACAAAAAATTCATGAAAACAGCCGGCAGGCCGAGGGTAACTTCGTGGTTGTGGATTGTGGCACACTGCCCGAGAATATAATGGAAAGCGAACTTTTCGGACATAAAAGAGGAGCTTTTACAGGAGCACACGAAACCAAACCCGGTAAATTCGAGCTCGCCGACGAGGGCACTTTGTTTCTGGATGAAATCGGCAATCTTCCTCCCCACATGCAAACTAAATTACTGCGTTTCCTGCAGACCCATAAATTCACTCCCCTGGGTTCCACCAAATCCCGAAAGGTTGACACCCGCGTCCTGGCGGCAACAAATATAGATATAGAAAATGAAATACAGACCGGCAATTTCAGAGAAGATCTGTATTACCGCTTAAATGTTATGACCATAGAAATGCCGGCGCTCAGGAAACGGCCTGAGGACATAGAAGCTCTGAGCAAAGAATTTTTGCAGCGTTTCGCTCCAGATATCAAGCCGGAAGTTAACTCCATAGAGCCAAAAGCAATGGAGGCTCTTTATAATTACAACTGGCCGGGAAACGTAAGGGAACTTGAAAACTGTATTAAATACGCACTGGCTATGGCCAGCGAAAAAGAACTGTCGGTAAAAAGCCTTCCCCCCTACATATTTTCGGAACAAGAAACTTCCAACTCAGGTGAAGCTAATAAAAAGAAAAAATCCCTTGAGCAAATTGAAAAAGAACATATACTACGGGTGATTGAAGATCAGAACTGGAATATTTCAGCGGCCACAAGAATACTGGGAATTAACCGGTCAACAATTTACAATAAGATAGAAAAATACAAGCTGAAACAGTATCAACCGGACGCATAGTTAATTAAACCGAAAACTGCTGCGGTTGGATATTGTTAATTTAGCAAATATCACTGAAAAAAGGAACTGTAATAATGAGCGATGGCCAGGATACAAAAGCTGTCAAAGAGATGAGCGAGGAGGAAAAACAGGAGCTTTTTCAAGAAGAAGCCCTGCCGCATCTTAATGCACTTTATAACTACGCCCGCAGTATAAATACATACAAGGAAGACGCCGAAGACCTCGTCCAGGACACCTATATGCGTGCTTATCGCTATTTCCATCAATATACGCCGGGAACCAACTGCAAGGCCTGGCTTTTTACTATCCTGCGTAATCTTTATAACACTCGCTACAAAAAATACAAAAAAACTCCGGACAAAGTCCACTACGATAATGTGGAGGAAGTCTATGATTTTATACTCGGTGAGGAACTCAGATCCGACATAAATGATCCGGAAACTGAATTTTTCGAGAATATTTTGCCACGCAAAATTGTTAATGCTATTGAGGAGTTACCAGAAGAGTTTAGATCGACACTTATACTGGCAGACGTTGAGGAGTTTTCTTACAAGGAGATTGCGGCAATACTGGACTGTCCGCTGGGGACAGTGATGTCCCGTCTTCACCGGGCCCGCAACATCCTTAAGAAAAAATTATTCGACTACGCCAAGAAAAAAGGGATTATCCCCTCAGAGGAGGATACAGGTGAGGAACAATAATGAGTTTCTGCGAGGTCGGTCAAAAATGAACTGCCGTGAGTTTTCTAAACATTATCAGAGTTATATTGATGGCGAGCTGGATAACAACATGGTTGAAATCCTACAACAGCACATTGAACGCTGTCCGCGCTGCAATAGAATGCTGCAGGTAGAAAAGAAATTCAAAGCTGTGATTAGCCGCAAAGTTGAGATAACTTCGGCACCCCGGGAATTGCATATAAAAATACAGACCAAACTTTTTTGAGCTTTGATTTTTTAACGGCTATAATTACAGAATCCGGCAACTATCCCTGCAAAAACTATTTCCCTCCTCTTATTTTTAAATATAATAGTTACCAGGAATTAAGTTAATTCATTTAGTTGATAAAAATCCAGGGAGGAAAAATCACTGTCTTTCTCTAAAATTTTAATTATTCCTAAATTATGTTTCATCGTTCTGTGGCTTCCGACAACCCAGAGCAGGAACTGATGACCGAGTCAGTTGATATCGCCAGGGCACCGATTGCCTCTGTTTATCTCGGACAACGGTTTCGATCTGATTAAATAGCAGCCGCATCGGTTATAGTTTATTGACATTCTTCGCTATTACATATAATTTCTATGCGATTTACACATTTATCTTACAAATTAAAATATTGCTGGTTATATTTTGTGAGAAATAAGACACCCGACAATTATTATTTTTACCAGGAGGAAAATTGATGCATTTTTCCCGACGCTCAGAATCGATACAACCATCGGCCACCCTTTCTATATCTTCCCGGGCGAAAGAAATGAAATCATCCGGTATTGACGTAGTGAATTTCGGAGCGGGAGAACCAGATTTCCCAACTCCCGAACCAATTAAAAAAGCAGCCACTGAAGCTATTAAAAACAACTATACCGGATACACCCCCGCCTCCGGCTCCCTGGAATTAAAAAAAGCCGTAAAAGAAAAACTGACCCGGGACCAGAAACTGGATTATTCAATAAATGAAATAACAATCGGCTGCGGGGCCAAACATGTACTTTTTAATATTATGAACACTCTACTTAATCCCGGCGACGAAGCCATCATCTGTGCTCCTTACTGGGTTTCATACCCGCAGCAAATTCGCTACGCGGGAGCCCGGCCGGTAATAGTTGATTGCAGCGAGAACAGTTTTATACCGGAACCGGAAAAATTACGGGCCGCAATAAGCAAAAAAACACGCCTGATCCTGGTCAACTCTCCGTCGAACCCGACCGGAATCGTTATGCCCCCCGACCTGCTCGAAGAAATAGGGGAGATATGTGTGGAGAATGATATTTACCTGATAAGTGATGAAATCTACGAAAAACTGATTTATGGGAACACCAAACATTACTCCCCGGCCTCCTTTTCCTCCGAAATCAAAGCAATGACCCTTGTTGTAAACGGCGTAAGCAAGGCTTATTCAATGACCGGCTGGCGGATCGGTTATGCTGCCGGGCCAGAAGCTATTATTGAAAAAATAAACACTTTGATGAGTCATTCTACTTCCAATCCCTGTTCTATCAGTCAAAAAGCAGCGGTCAAAGCCCTCGAGCTTAACAACGAATCAATCAAATTTATGGTGGACGCTTTTAGCGAACGCTGCAGCGTCATGCACGAGGTTTTAAATGACATACCGGGGGTTCGATGTCTAAAACCGGAGGGGGCCTTCTACGCGCTGCCTGACTGCAGTGAGCTGATAAACAATTTGAAGGGAGTTTCCTCGGATATGCAACTCGCCGGGCGGCTGCTCGAAGAAGCTCATCTTGCAGTGGTTTGCGGCACTCCATTTGGCGCACCGGGTCATCTCAGATTTTCTTATGCCAATTCATTAGTCAGGATTCAGGAAGGCCTTGAAAGGTTTAAAAACTGGGTAAAAAAATAAACTGAACTCCAACCCTTAATCCCGCACCTTAAAAAAGTTTTATTAAAGGTTTCCCACCAACATTCGATACTTACCTATGAAAGGTAAATTGATTGGAATGGAACAGGGGACAGCAAATCCCCAAAAACATACAGCCTGTTAAAATCAGGTATACAACCACAGGTTTTGTTTTCCCTTCCCATTCACATTTGTAGCACCATGTAAGCAGGTAAGGCCAGGCAGACACACTATTGCAATGCACCAGGTCTGGCCTTCCCTGCTTCTTTTTTTTACTGTTATAACTGTAATCCATTTCGCCACATTTTTCCAGTTTCTTCTTTGCAAAAACATTTATTTTCTTCCTTTTTATTGTAATTAACCTTTTAATTTATCCAGACAAAATTAAGGGTTGTAAGCCTCCTGCTCTGTATGTATTATTATTGCATTGAATAAAGAGGGAGTTAGAAAAAATGACCACGAATTTGCTGCAGGGTTTTGATAAATACAAAAAAACATATTCTCCTGGTGATATTCTTTTCCGGGAGGGGGACAGCGGAGATACTTTTTATATTGTCCAGAAGGGCCTTGTTGAAATAAGCAAAGAAACCGAGGATGAGGAAACGGTAATAGCAACAATCGGGCCGGGGGAAGTTATCGGCGAGATGGCCATGGCCGGTGAGCCGTCCGAACGTTCGGCCACAGCTCGCAGCCAGGCAGACACTGCCTGCCTTCAATTTTCCAAAAAACAGTTCGACCATCTGATGGAACAAAGCTCAGAGTTTCGAAACAAAGTCCTGTCCATACTCTGCACCCGTCTGCGCAAAACATCAGAAAACCTTTCCGCATTAGAAAAAGA
>CAYTSZ010000069.1:0-9491 GCA_964440635.1 uncultured bacterium | reverse complement strand
AGAACCATCAGAACAAACGTTCCAAAAGCTCCGGCAACCGGTATCGGAGCCAGAACAAGAAAAACACCGGCCGAAGTTGCCACGCCCTTACCACCCTGAAATTTAAGATAAAGAGGAAAAATATGCCCGGCAATAGCGGCAACTCCCGTTAAAACCCCGAGAAACACTGCTTCAGCACCAGCGAAATAATAGAGAGCTATTACTGGCCCGGCTCCTTTCAGAGCGTCCAGAAATAAAATTGTAAGTCCCGGAAACCAACCGTAATTGCGCAGGACGTTGGTCGCACCTATATTTCCGCTTCCCCTGGCTCGCAAATCTTCCCGCTGGAATATTTGACTATAAATCAGGCCAAAAGGAATCCCTCCAACCAGATAGGCACCAATAATAAATAAAAGGTCGGGATACAGATTCATTCTTCCTCCATCCTTTCCACCATCTGCAGTTTTATCGGACAAAAGTTTAAGTCAAGGAACCGTCTCAAAAGGCCCCGCAGATGGCGCAGATCGGGGTCGGCAAGCAGATGCGGGCGGGTAGCTTCAATCTCGAAAGTAATCGGATTGACATCGACCTGCCTGATCTGCCTCAGTATAACAGAACGGGCCTGACCTGTTGACCAGGAAATTTTTCCTTTAATGTCCAGAAAAGCATTGAAGAGCTTCTCGGGCGGGATTTCACGGTTGGTTTCTTCGTATATGGCGGTTGCGGTGGAAAAAATATCTACCAGACCGCGGCCTTCCAGGCCGCTGGTAAACAGCAACGGTGAAAATTTCAAAAAAGTAAATCGTTCGGCAAGATGCTTGCGCCAGCTCCTTTTACCCTCTTCGGTCGGCTCGTCGGCTTTATTAACCAGGATCATACAGCCGCGATATCTGTCGGCTATAAGACCGGCCAGCCGCTGGTCCTGTTTGGTCACGCGCTGATTCCAGTCCAGAACCAGACAGGCGATATCACAGAAATTAAGCGCTCGCAGGGTCTGGTATATCCCGGCCTCTTCCACCTCTTCTTTTACCCGGGCTTTGCGGCGCAGACCAATAGTATCCACAAGATGAAAAGTCTGCTCATCAACCTCAAAAGAGATATTAATTACATCCCGGGTTGTTCCGGCCTTCTCGCTGACCAGGACCCTTTCGTAACCGATAATACGGTTAAAGAGGGTGGATTTACCCACATTGGGCCGACCCAGCAGAGCAATACGGATGCCCTCGTCGGGCAACGCAATACTGTGCCGGGGAAGTTTATCCACCAGATCATCGCGCAGACTGTCCAGGTTGCGTCGATGGCGGGCACTTATCCCGACCATATTAGGGAATCCCAGTTCATAAAAATCATTTAAAGCTCTCTGAATATCATTGCCGGGATCCACCTTGTTAACAACCACAAGCACCCGGTCGCTGTAAGGTCGCAGTTTATCAGCTATCTCATAATCCAGCGGAGTCAGACCTGTATCCGCGGAAACAACAAACAATAAGAAATTTCCTTTCTCAATCATATTCTCTACCTGTCCGACAATATATTCGGCCGTAGGGTTCTCATTCTGCTGGAAACCGGCGGTATCCACCAGGGTTAAACTTTTTTCTCCCCAGCGAAGAGTTTTCGCCACCCTGTCGCGGGTCACACCCGGTTTGGGACCGGTCACTGCTCGCTGTTCACCCACCAGTGCATTAAACAGGGTTGATTTACCCACGTTTGGACGCCCGATTATGGGAACAATAACCTGCTGAATTTTTCTGTCTTCACTCAATTTAATTCACCACTTAACTTTAGAATATAAATAAGTAAACCTGTCGAACATCTTCAGGGAACGGAAGATACCACTCCCGGCCCATAATTGGCCGCCAGTTGGGCGCCTTTGTAATAAAAATTTATTATAGACTGATAATCAATACCCTTTTGCCCCATGTTCCAGGCCCCCCACTGACTCATACCCACACCATGACCCCAGCCAAGTCCCTCAAAAAGTATATCCTCGCCGGTAGGCTCTATTTTTAGCAGCCAGGTGCTGAGCATCTTACCGGGACCTACAGCCAGCCTGAACCGGTCAGCCCGAATTTGATGACGCTGCCCGGCCTTTGTAATATAACTGAATTGAGCCGCGCGCCCAGATTTAAGCCGTTGTTCTATCAGCAGAGAATTGCCTCTACCCATCGCCGGATAGTTTTTTTCCCTCAGCCCTTTATTAATTTCCTCCAGTTTTATTAATTCCGACCAGCGGTGATGCTGAACACCAACACTCCAGGTGTCTTCACCGGAGATTATATATGGAGTCGGGGTCCCTTCCCAGACATCCTGCCCGGTTTCTATATAACCACCGGAATTGGCGTGAAAAAACCCGGGCACCACAACTCCCCGGTGAGTTATGACCTCCCCTTTTGTTTCCTCCACGGCTTTAATAACCCGCGGGGTCTCCGCCTCAACCCCGCCGTACAACTGCGCCAGCCAGGTTGTACCCAGGTCATAAGATTCATCAATATTACGCTGAATCCGATAAATGGCAAATGAACGGGCGGCAACCGCCTGAGCTTTCACAGTCTCTATCGGCCAGCCGGGGGCGATTTCTTTTTTAATCACTCCGTAAAGATAGTAATTCAGTGGAATCCTGTTGATCACATAAAGTTTACCGTCAAAAACTTCCAGTTCCAGTTTACCCCGATATTCTCCGCCATTAAAAGATAGATGTTGATCATTTTCCAGGCTTTCAAGAACAATTTTATCAGAAGTAATTATATCTTTTGCCTGAAAAAAAACTTTCTCGTTTGAAACAGTGGCTTTCCACTCATCACCACGGCGCAGTTTTAAAGTTTTTTTACCATCACTGACCCTCATCGGAGCCATAACTCTATTTCGATATTTTTTTTGGGCGGCAAGCAAAACCCTGATTACCGGAACATTCTGACCGCGATAAAACAGTTTTATTTTATCAAGAAAATAGAGTGCATCCAGGCGTCGGGAACTTTCGGGGTAATCTTTTATCAGCCTTTTAAAAGTGTCTACGGCGCCGGTATAATTTTCTTTTTGAAACTCCCGGTAAGCCTCTCTGAACATCCGCTCGTCTTTATCCAGCTCGCCGGCCCGAAGAACAAGGGGAAAAACAAGTGACATACAGAGCAAACACAGCAATACTTTTTTAATCATTTTAACCATCTTTCTCTAAACCAGCCCACCAGGGGGAAAGACCCGGCAACCACAATTTTGTCTCCCGGTTTTGAATGTTTTAACGCTGCCGCCGCCGCCTGCTCGCAGTTTTCGCTCTTGACAGCCAATGGAGCTTTTTCTGCCAGCCGGTCAACCTCTACGGCTCGCGGCGAAGGAACCGCTGTCAGTATTATACTGGCGGTTTCTATTTGCCCCATAATCAATTCAAGCATCTGTCTGTGTTTTTTTCCTTCCAGACAGCCAAAGATAAAAAACAGCTTTCCCTCGCTGCCACAGGATTCTTCCAGCAGTTTATGAATGGCAGCCGGAGTATGGGCGACATCGAGCAAAATTTCTCGTTCCTTGAAATTAAAATTTTCCCGACGACCCGGCGGCGGTGAAATTGTTTCAAGCTGCTGCTTCACATCCACTCCAGCCGGCGAAGGAAACAGTCTGTTAAAAATAGTCCACACCAGTTCCTTGTGAAGCTTCCCGGGGGAACTGAAATCATCAACCGTTGTCAATGTTAATTCTTTTTCGCCCGTAATATCTTTGAGCATTTCTGACAGTTGCCCCGGAAGCTCCGGCGCCACCAGTTCTGTCTTCGCTGGAATCTGGGCGGTTTTTTCTATCAATATTTCTTCTTTGCTGTTCCCCAGAAAACAGGTGTGTTCCAGCTCCAGACCCGTAAGAACCGTAAAATCAGCGGGCAGTGAACTTGTGGCATCCCAGCGGCCTCCCATTCCGGCCTCCAGAATTATAAAATCAGGTTTCAGTTCATCCGCAGCTTCAAGTGCGAGATAAAACAATATCTCAAAAGCGGAGAATCGCTCAAAAATTTCACTGTCCAGATCTTCCAGATGACTAATAAAATCAGTCGCCGGCATCGGCTCCGAATTAATCTGAATTCTTTCGGCCGGGTGATTTAAATGCGGTGATGTCAAAGCGAGAACAGATTTACCGTTTTCAGAAAACAAAGTGGAAAGATAATGAACAACAGAGCCCTTCCCATTACTCCCGACCACCTGAATAACAGTCGTTTCAGGGCCAAATGAGAAATCCTGCCGCACCTTCTGTTTTATCGGATCAAGATCGGTGCGAACACAGCGCTCGGCGATCCGGTTTAAAAGTTCTTCCACACGGCTGAGGCTTTTTGTTCCGCTTCTATTCATCCCTCTGTTTCAACTGTCAGACCCGGCGGGGCCGGATTCCAGATTCTTAAATTCCTCGTCAATAAATATATCATCCACAATACCAATTATAATTCCCCGGACAGGTGCCATATCATCCTCAAGAATCATCCGGGAAGGACCCCCGTCATCCACCATGAGCACCATATCTCCAACGCCTGCATTAATATTCTTATCAAGGGCCATATAGGGGATTCCATCGGTTTTTTCAGTGGTGGGATCATAATGTTTGACCAGCAGCATACGCAGCGGTTCAAGACTGGGGTGGCGGGCGGTGGCCCAGGTGCGACCGACTACTTTACCTACTATCACAGTGTTTCATCCATATCCACGCCGTCGATTATTCCGCAAATTGATGCGTCGCTGGGAGGTGCTTTCTCACCCAGTGCAACGGCTGCCTCTCTTGATTCAACATAAAATATAAACTCCCCGGCTCCGGAACCAACCGAATCGGTGGCCACTATAGGTTCACCAACATCGTTTTGCTGCCAGTCAGTAGGCTGGACGAGAAGAAACCTTTCCCCTTTGAAAGTCGGGTATTTCTGAGTGCAGACTACTCTGCCAATCACGCGACCGGGTTTCATTACTTACTCCCCTGTCTCGCTTTAGCAGAGGCGGCCTTTTCCTCGCTTGATTTATCGTAAGCGCTCTCCCCGTCGATATCGACAAGATCAACAATCGCCATTATCACACAATCAGTGGGGCGATTTTCTGTAAGATGAGTCTGGCGAGCGGTGCTACCGGTGGCAAAAAGAATCAACTCTCCTACTCCAGCTCCAACCGCATCCACGGCAACCATCACATCACCGGATGGTTCCATCTCAAGATTAACCGGCTGTATAACCATAAACTTGCGACCACGAACCTTTTCCTCTTTTCGGGTGGCGACCACATTTCCTACGACACGAGCAAATTTCATAACTATATCTCCCCTGTACATTTTCAGTTTTATTTATTAGTAAAATTTATCATAATTAACCTCAAATTGGAACAATACTCTCAGTTCAAAATATAAATAAATCCAACCAGGCACTGCTGTATGGGGCAAAAAAGTCCCCTGTTCACATTACTTGCCGCCAGTAACGGTAAAAGTTTTCGGGAGGAATGTTTTGTTCGCGAAAAAAGTTCTCCAGCTTCTGCCGGTAGTCCGAACCGTTGAACCGGGGGGTTTCAAGAGTTCCGCCGATCTTTAGCGGTGGAAGGCCTCGGATTACAAGTTTTCGGGCCGCTTCGGGAAGTTCATCCAACAGCCGGTCAAAAACAGGAAACAGATACAACTTTAAATCAAGCTGTCGATTGTTTATTGTTCCATCAATCATCAGTTGTATACTGTCATTTTCAAAAATAAGGTTTTTAATTTCAATAGCCCGCCCGCGACGACTAAAAGTTAACTCCCCATAATCGAACTGGCCAGCGATATCAAACCCAAGCACTTTTTCTGCATTTTCTCCTCCGGAACCGACAACCGCGGCGAAACTTTGATTTATTACCTCCGGGTATCTCATATAAGGGGAATTTGCCGAAAAAAGCAGATCCGTCCCCCGGACATTTATCCGACTGCGAACAGTCTGGACCCTGCCGATGCGAGCACTCTGAACAACCGTGCTGCTAAAAGTACCGGTTTCCAGAAGAAGGAAATTAAGTAAATCAGGCAAATCGGCGGCCTCCACGGAAACAATACGGCTCCAGAGATCGTATTTTTCCGGAGAATCGCTCATTACCAGGGTACCACCGATACTGCTGTCCAATACTCTCGCTCGAAAAGGATCCACAATTATTTTTCCTTTTTCTCCCCGGAGATCAGCGCTAAGAGAACTGAACCTGTACCCGGAGACAGTAAAATTATCACTGCGGACATCCGCACTGATACGGGGGTCAGACAGAGAACCGCTGATCCGGAGATCTAATTCTATTTCTCCGTCAGGAGACCACTGCGGCGGAAAATAATAAGGATAAGGAAGTAAACCGGCGAGAAGCCGGGACTTGAGGGCCGAAGCACTGAGGGAAAACTCAATTTCTTCAAATTGATCGGTCATTTTTCCTTCAACCTCCATCGGCACTCCCCCGATCAGTAAAGTCGTTTTGTCCAGCACCGCCCCCGTATCGGACATTGTCAGCCGCAGGCCTTCGTTTTTAATATTCTGCTCAAAACTGGGGGATTCAAGTTCAAAAGAATCAAATATTATTTCCCCGCTGATTTCGGGATTATTTTTACGATAACTAAAATCCAGTTCCGCTTTCTCAAGCTCTCCCTCCAGGAACAGTTCAGGCCAGAAATCTGGTTTTAAAGTCTGAAGCAGCGCCTCCAGATCAGAGGTGGAAACCGACGACGCGGAATAGTTACCGGTAATAAACGGTTCACTGTCCACCATCAGTATTTCAAATCCCAGCCGGCCCGGCAGAATTTTATTATCAAATACAGTGGAATCGGCATTGATCTCAATTTCAAAAGGGTCGACTTGTAGCCGACCCTGCCCGGCGAGATGAAAATTATCTAAAATTGATTCGGTATCACTGTTTTGTGAGTTGCTGAAACTCAGTTCTCCTTCAAAACTGGATTTTTTATCACTCCAGTTTAAATCCTCCAGCCGGAGGCTAAAATAACGCGGACTGACCGGAAGAATATCAACCAGCCGGGCCGGAAGATTATCTTCAAGTAGAGAAAAAGGAAGATAGTTGGCGTAAAAGTCAGTTGAATGAAATTTACGTGAGGCAATATTTAGCCGTATATTTCCTCCCAGATTACTTGCGCCAAACCGAAGATTCCCCAGGTTTATTTCTATTCTATCGGCAGAAGAGGGTCTGAAATTCCCCTCCTGCAGAGCAAACAGACGGTATACTTTACCTTGCTTTCGAGAATAGGCTACGGTATTGTTCAGCCGGAACTTCTGTTTTCGGGGTTGAACCAGACGGGTTCCGGACACCGAACGGGACAAAAGAGAAAAAAACTGGGTTTCAGAAAACTTTTCTACAACTGACCGGGACAGATAAATTTCCGGTTTTTTTAAGTCGAACTCGGTAAAAAAGGGTTCCCCCCGAAAAAGATTCCAATAAGAAATTTTACCTTTAACTTCAGGAATAAAAACAGAATAACTGTAGGTATCGGAATTGTTTTTGATATTTAAATCATAGATCTCCAGACCGGAGACAGGGGAAAAAGCAAAACCGGAAAAATTAACTTCCAGGTCATAGAGCCGTTCCAGTTCCTTCTTTATAACAGTGGAATTAATTTCCGGAGTCTGCTGATGGAGAAAAATCAGGAAAACGGTAAGAATTAGAAAAAACAGAGAAAATCCAACAGACAGCAGTGCTCCTTTTTTCATGAGGGGTCGTTTTCAAGAAGGGAGGGGACCAGCCCGATTAGGATAATAGAAACTATTTCTCCAGCACCGTTCCTGATGAAGTCATGGCTAAACTTCACTTTGAACCGCTCGCCTGTTTTACTTCTGTAACGGAGATTTACCTCTTTCTCACTGCCCGCCAGGTTTTCTATGTTTTGAGCCCGCAAAGGAAAATCCGGGTTGGAACCCTCTTCAAACAGCATCGATGCGGACTGGCCGGTTATCTCTTCCCGGCTATAGTTTAGAAGGTCAAGCAAAACCCTGTTCCCCCGCTGGACAGTAGAGTCCCTGCTTATAACTAATACCGTTTCCTTCATTTCTCCCATTATTTTGCTCATATAAGCCGTTTCAGTTTTTAAGCTCCTGCCCATCCTGTTAAAATTATTGACCAGTTCACCCAGTTCATCACTGCCATTCCTGGATTCCACCGGGGAAAACCAGAAACCATCCGCCATTGATTTTATAGATTCACTGAGTTCTTTTACCGGTAAAAATATCCGTCGTCCAACCCGAACTGAAATATAAACGATTATCAGAGTAACAATTCCCAGGAAAAAAAGCAGAGAACGCAGCAATAATTTCGCGGGAGCCAGCACGGCTTCTTTTGGCCGCAATGCCAGTATATACCAGCGGTGCGCGCCATATCGGCCGGCCAGCCAGAGACTCTTGGAAACCCAGTGAACTTTTTCACCGTTATCAAACTCAAACTCACCAAAAGCCACTCCATCAGCGGCCATCTGAGAGATAAGTTTATTATCTAACTTTTTATGAGTAAAACCCTGTGAAGATCTTGCAAGAATCCTGCCACCGGCAAGGACCAGGATGGTGTCATCCTTACCGAAAAAGCTACCCCTTATTCCCTGCCAGATTATTTTAGGTTCAAATTCACCGGCCACAATTTCACCGTGGTTATTTTTGACGAGCAAAGCAACCGTTAAATGCTCCCCTGCGGGATAGGGTTCGCTTATTACAGCCTCTCCATTTTTTAACATTTTCTGTTGCCGCTCGGTTAAATTATGCCAGGCCGGGGGACTCTGGGGACCGCGCACGCTGATTCTGCGAAAATAGGAACCGAATTCCTGCTCACCGGCCATATTGCTGCTGGCGATTCTCTCCAGCTTAAATTCACCCTGTTTTAAAATCTGGAAAAGCTGATTTGAAACCAGGTTTACGTAACCTTTTGTTGTATCAAGAGTTTGCCGGTAAAAAATATTTGTGGTCTGATAATACATCCCAAAAGCAAATATGGCGAGGGGCAAGAATCCTACCAGTAAAAAATAAAAAACTATTCGTCGACCCAATCTGGTCCGCAGTATATTTTCGCTATCGAGTTTGAACATCAGTAATCACTCGCCCTGCCAATATATTGACCATCATTGGCCACAATAACATCGTCACGGGAACTCGCAGCAGTCAAATCAAAACGCCAGGTTCCATCCGGGCCGGGACTGAAAATATCATAATGGGAATTAATCGGTATCGTGGGACCGTCTTTACGGCGATTTGCCCGGGATACATGGTCATGGTTCTGATAAACATACTGATTACCCCAGGGATCTCGGGGCGGGGACGAATAACCCAGGTCTGCCCAATCAACCGGATAATTACCCTTCGTTGCATAATGAATCTGAACATCTTTGTGATAACTGTCAAGATCCATGATCGCCCGACGATAACGTGCGTCCCGGATCACGTTTAATACCTGTAGACTGGCGGCCGCTGCCAAAATACCAATAATTCCGACCACACACATTAGTTCGACAAGAGTAAATCCCGGATCATACTTTGTTTTATCAAACAAAACAAAACTCCTTTTACTCTCTCTGAT
>CAYTSZ010000068.1:0-9522 GCA_964440635.1 uncultured bacterium | reverse complement strand
CCTGGGAGATAGCTTTGCCTACCAGACATTTGATACTGTACCGGGGGCGGTTTCCGTCTCCAGGCAGCAACTGGTCCAGCATGCTTTCCGGGATGGATCGCGGATAAGTCCCACCAGCTTCTATTACCTCCTCCACAACAATCCCCACGGCAGCCAGGACGTAACCGGTGATTATCAGCATCCCTACGAGGGAATGAACCGGTTCTGGAACACAGCGGAAGGAATTTTTGATCCGGAGGACAACCCGAACACCAGTCCCCTGGATATGACCCTGTTTGCAAAATACCCGGACGGGTCCTATAACTGGGAGGTGACGGCCACCGACGTTGTCGGCAATACGGCTGTCCACCAGCAGCAGGTAGTGGTGGACAACATGCTGGCGGTGCCGGTTGTGGACGGAATTAATGCGGATGCCAGTTCAAGGTGGAATAATGTTGCGAGCGATCTTGAATTTAGTTTTAATTCTGACCGTAGTGGAATAATATTATGCAAACCAGATAGAAATAAAAGTGCAATTAAATATTCGGATCCGTCTGCGGGGCCGTTTGAAGTTTTACTTCCCGCTAATCCGGCGGATAACTCTTATATTTCGTATAGTTTTTCTGAACCGGTTAAATATACTGTTGTTGTGGATGGGGATACTCTTTTGGAAAGGGGAAAAATCCAGAGTGACAGAATAACGTGGTCAAGTATTGATTTTGGATATGACGCTGAGTATGAAAACTGGCCTTCACCCCCTGATGCTGATGTGAGCGGTTGGGAGAGTTTCCACGGGTATGAAGGCAATATTTTTAATTTAAGCAGTCACCCCTCTTCGAGAATTTTAAAGTTAAGCGGGGTTGATCATGCGAATAATCCCCTTGATTATTCGCCGGGAACCTTCTCAAGACGAGATAATAACGGAGATTTTACCGATGTCTCATCGCGACAGTATTTTGAGATAAAATATTATTTTGATTATTCCGATCCTGAAATCCATGATTTGTCGGTAAATGCTGATTATGATGTCAGTGTAGAAGTTTCAGATAACTCTAATTCAAATTTTTTTACCGATGGTATTCAGGCGGGAAGATTATATGTTTTATGGAGCGTGGGGAGATATTGGCATTGGGGGTCATATTATGTTTATAGGTCGGAAGAAAATTTGAACCTTTCTGGTTCAACACCACTTCACGCCTATTTTAACGGAGATTTTACTCCTCGATGGCTTACAGTTTTTGTTTCTGATGCGTCTGGACGGTCAACTTTTCAGAGATATCGTATATCTAATGATAAATTAATTCCCCACAGTACAATGTCTGTTTCTGGTGATTCGAAAAGTTTTCTTCAACTTAAAAAAGTTTCCATGCTGGATTACTTGCTGAAAATGAAAGAGAAGGGAGAAACAAAATCTCAAGATTTGGAATGGAATTTAGAAAATATAAGTGAAGAAAAAGCAGAATATTATTCTGAAGAGGCATTAGGATTTTATGTAGAAGAAAAGGAAAATGAACTGGTTGTTACACCCTATTTTAAAAATGGAGCAGAAATTGATGAGGAGATCGGTGAAACCGGTGCTGAACCGCAGATTTTAAGCAGCCGGGATGCAAAAAGTGACAGTCAGTCCACCGTCGTGGATATTGACGCGGCTTCCAGGGTGGAGATAATTTCTCCCTCCGATGGTGGACTGTCCGGCAAATATCTGGATGTAGTGGTGGAGGCGGTGGGTGAGGTTAAGTATGTGACTCTCCAGAGACGCTACGATGAGAGAAATCAGTTCCGGCCCGTTCGCAGTCAGGCAGTGCCCGCTTCGGGTAACCGGGTAAGATTCAGGGACATCCGGGCGGATGAAAGGAGGGGATTGGTCCAGTTTAGGGCTTTCGGGACTATATTAACCGGTGGTGATAATATAAAAACGGGATACAGTGAAACAGTTACCCTAAAGCGGGAAAAGATCGGAGGAGTGGAGTTAACCTCTGATCTCCAGCAGAGACTGGAGGCGGGGAAAGTGAAGGGTTATGCAGTGGACCCGGACTTCGGAGCAATGTTTATATCAGGATTATCCGCCATGGGAGAGGAAGCCTCCGAGCCTGCGTTTGATCCATCCAGGGGTGAGTTCCTGGCGGTGGATAACCCGAATATGATTGACGGAACCCTCCAGGCATTTACCGTTTCGGGAGAAAAGGTCTACGAAGAGTCGGTCTCCGGGGCAAATGTAACCCGACTTGAGTGGCGGGGAAGAAACCAGGCGGGGGCAATGATCAAAAACGGGGTGTATATTGTGCGAGTAAAAATAACCAGCCGTTTGCCGGGGGAACCACCAAAATCAACCGTTAAATCCTTCCCTGTGATGGTGGTTAAGTGAATTTTTGATAAAAACCAGTTCAAAGTTCATGGTTTGTAATCCCTGCATAATTGTTAAACAAAAGCTATAATATGTGGTTGCTTAACAAGACTGAACTCAAGGTGGAATAAATAATTATGTTTACGGGGATAATAAAAACCACGGGAACAGTAAAAGATGTCCGGCCTCACGGTGACGGTCGGCGGTTTAGAATCGATGCCGGAGCCGATTTTTCGGTTGAAACCGGCGCAAGTATAGCGGTTGACGGAGTCTGCTTGACTGCTGAAAATCCCGCTTCCGAATTCAGTGCTGCTGCGAGTTCGGAAACCATCAGGCAAACCACCCTCAAGGATTTAAAAAAGGGAGACCGGGTAAATATCGAACCTTCGCTTCGGGTGGGGGATGAAATAGGCGGCCATTTTGTAAGTGGTCATGTGGACGATACGGTTCAGATAAAAAATATCTCCCGCCGGGGGGATTTTTATGACCTCACGGTCAGTTTCCCGGTTCGTCTCAATCGTTTTATTGCCAAAAAGGGTTCTGTCGCTCTGGACGGGATAAGTCTTACCGTCAACGAGGTTTCTGAAGGAGAGTTGTCGGTAAAAATAGTCCCGCACACCTATGAAAACACCACTCTGGTTCGTAAAAACAGGGGCGACAGGATGAATATAGAAGTGGATATTTTTGCCCGTTACGTGCATAATTTAAACCGGGACAGTGGAAAAAAATCTCTGACCCGCTCGGATCTCAAGGCGGCCGGATTTTAATTGATTTTATTTATACAGGATGAATAATATGGAACAGTCAGCCGAATTCTCTGTAAAAATAGAAAAAGCCATTGATGAAATCAAGCAGGGTAAGATGGTAATTGTTGTGGATGATGAGGACCGGGAAAACGAGGGCGACCTGGTTATGGCGGCAGAAGCCGCCACACCCGAGGATATTAATTTCATGGCTAAATACGGGCGAGGTTTGATCTGCTTCCCTCTGGTTCAGGACGATCTTGAGCGTTTGAGCCTGCCCGATATGGTTCCCAATAATACTGACCACCTGGAAACCGGGTTTACAGTTTCCATTGACGCCAGGGAAGGAACCACCACCGGTATAAGCGCCCAGGATCGGGCTTTGACCATTAAAAAAGCTATTGATCCTACCAGCACACCGGATGATTTTCAGCGACCGGGGCATGTGTTTCCCCTGCGTGCTGTGGAAGGCGGAGTGTTAAAACGCGCCGGTCATACGGAGGCCGCCGTGGATTTAGCCCGTCTGGCAGATTTTAGACCAGCCGGTGTGATCTGTGAGATTATGAGTGAAGATGGCACTATGGCCCGCCGCCCGGAGCTGGAAGAGTTTGCCGAAGAACACGACCTTGTTATTATTACTATTGAAGATCTTATTCGTTATCGTCGCCGCACCGACCAACTGGTGGAAAGATTGAGTTCGGCTCATCTGCCGACTCGATTTGGAGATTTCGAAGCGGTTGTTTTTGAGGAGAAATATAACGGCAAACAGCATATTGCCCTGGTCAAAGGGGATGTGGAGTCAGCGGAAAATGTGCTGGTCAGAGTCCACTCGGAGTGTCTTACCGGAGATGTTTTTGGTAGTATACGTTGTGATTGTCAGGCTCAGCTCCAGAAAGCACTCCATCTCATATCGGAGGCCGGATGCGGAGTTTTGCTTTATCTGACTCAGGAAGGGCGAGGGATAGGCCTCGGTAATAAAATTAAGGCCTATCATCTTCAGGACGAGGGTATGGATACAGTGGAAGCAAATGAGGCGCTTGGTTTTGCCGCCGATCTGCGGGATTATGGTATTGGAGCCCAGATACTGGAGAAACTGGGGCTTTCCAGAATCAGCCTGTTGACTAACAATCCCCGTAAAATTGTGGGGTTGCATGGTTACGGGCTGGAAATAACCCGTCAACTTCCAATTGAGATCCCGGCTACTGCCGAGAATGTTAATTATTTAACCACAAAGAAAGAAAAATTAGGTCACCAGTTAAATCAATTTAAGGAAGGATGAGTAAAATGGTGAAAGAAATAAAAGGCAGTTTTGATGGTTCCGGTCTTTCAGTCGGAATTGTTGTTGCGGAGTTTAATGATTTCATTACGGAAAAACTTAAAACAGGTGCAATCGATACCCTGGAAAAATGCGGGGTGGATGTGGGCCAGATTACAGTTTGCCGGGTTCCGGGTAGTTTCGAAATACCTGCCGCCGCCCGCAGGATTCGTGATGAAGGAAATTTCGACGGTATTATCTGTCTTGGCGCTGTTATTCGAGGCGAGACGGCCCATTTCGATTATGTATCCTCCGAGGTGACCCGTGGAGTGGGACAATTAAGCTTTGAGTCGGATATTCCCGTGGTCTATGGGATAATTACTGCTGATACCATTGAGCAGGCAGTGGACCGTGCCGGGGTTAAAGCAGGAAATAAAGGTGCCGAGGCAGCCAAGTCCCTGGTCCAGATGACCAGCATTTACAGTTCGATTTAATTTGGGAACTTCAAGAAAAAAAGAGCGGGAGGAAGTTTTTAAAACGCTTTATGCCCGAGAGGTAAAAGGAAATTATCAGCCCGACAGTGGTTCTGAATTTATCCATGAACTGGTCGAAGGTGTGAAAAATCACCAGGCCCCGCTGGATGAAAAATTGGAAGAAAAACTTCAGGACTGGAGGATGGAACGGGTATATCCTGTTGAAAGGGTTCTTCTCCGGCTGGGTCTTTATGAGTTGCTCCATACGGATACTCCCAAAGCGGTGATTATTAATGAAGCGGTTGAACTTGCTAAAAAATACGGTGATTCCGGTACAGCTTCGTTTGTTAATGGGATCCTCGATAATTTTACGAAAAATGTTGTGGAAGGCGAGACTGAATGAAAATTAAGCATTTTGTGGTTTTTGTTCTTTCGGTGGCTGCATTGGTGGCCGGCATTTATATTGGTTACAGATTGCTTACGGTGGGGGAATCGGAAGGTCCCCCGCCCGAAGGCGAGGTAAAAGAGGAAGTGGGAATAGCCGCCGAGCAGGACACCACTCCGATTGATGAGGACATCACCCTTCCCGGTGAATTGCGCGAGCGGCTCGAAGAACGGCGTGCTGAACGTGATCGGCTTTACGAACAGGCTAAAAATGCTCATCGCGCAGGTAAACTTGACGAAGCCGAGCAGCTTTACCGCCAGGTTGTCGCGCTTTCCCCCCGCGATATGATCGCGGCCAACTCTTACCGTTTTCTGGGAGATATTTTTTCCTCACGCGAACAGTTCAGCCGGGCTTTGCAGTTTTATTTCCACGCCCTGGAGCTGGCCGAAAACGAACCGGTTTTTCACTATCGTCGGGGGCTGGTTTTTGAGGAACTTGGTCGTCCCGAAGATGCTCGTTCTTCTTTCAGCCGGGCGCTGGAACTTGAGGAAAAGGCCGATTTTTATATGGCCCGGGGAAACAATTATTTTGCTCAAGATCTTTACTCCGATGCGATAGATGATTATCTCCGGGCGGTGAGTCTTCAGGAACGACCTGAAATTTACATCAACCTCGGGCTTACCTACAAACGTCGTGGTGATGTTGATTCTGCAATTGAAACCTTTGAAAAATTATTGCGGCTGGATTTCCCGGAGCGAAAAAGATATGAAGTTTTGATGAACCTGGGCCGTCTGTATTTTGACCAGCAGCGTTATACTGAGGCGATTGAACAATTTGACCGGGCTCTTAAGATAAATACCACCCCGGCAGGTTTCTATAACCTCGGTCAGGCTCGCCTGAAGAATAAAGATTTTTCCGGTGCCATCGAGGCCCTGCAAGAAGCTGCCCGTCTTGACCCGCAAAATTTTTCAGTCTATGTAGATCTTGGTTATGCCCGGGAACAGACGGAGGATTACAGGGGATCTATTCGTGCCTATGAAAAAGCGCTTGAACTGAAGCCCGAAGCGACATCAATACTATACGCGCTGGGTCGTCTTTATGAAAAAATAGATCGGCCCGTTTCTGCCCTTGATTTTTATCGCCGACTCGTAGAAATTGAAGAGGGACCCCGGTTGGGCGATGTTTATCGCCGGATGGGTGAAATATTTTTAAATCAAAATGAAAACGAAATGGCAATTAAGGCTTTTCGAAATGCATCCCTGCTGAATCCCGATGAGCATGAAATAGAGTATAACCTGGGAATTGCTTATTTTCGGTCCGGTCGCCAGGAAGATGCTTTGACTGAATTACGCGAAGCTCTTTCCAGGGATACCGGTTCTGTAGATTATAGACTTGCTCTGGCGGAAGTGCTTTTCTTAAGCGGATACAGATCCGATAGCCTTAAACAATTCAAACTGATTCTTGAACAGAACCCGGATCATTATCAGGCCAATTATATGTCCGGTTATATACATTATAGTCGGGGGGAAACTTCTTCGTCTCGTGAATATTTTCAGTCGCTTGCAGATAAAACTACCGATAATTTGAAACTGATGAATATTTATCAGAATATTGGCAATATTTATTTAAAAGAAAAAAAATATGATCAGGCCAAGACATCCTACCGCCAGGCTCTGGAAACCCGGGAGGAAGCCTCTCTTTATTATAATCTGGGTCTGACATATATTTTTGAAGAAGAGTGGGAAAAAGCAGCCGCCAGTTTGCAAAAAGCGGCCGAGGATCTGGGTGACAACTCAAAGGTGCGCACCGCACTTGGTTTTGTCTTTTACAGGCTGGGTATGTATGAACGGGCCGAAAAAGAATTGGAACGGGCTATTGATCTGGATCCGAAAAACACCCGCGCCCATTACGATCTTAAAAGGGTGAGGGAAATAATGAACGCGGATGAAAATGCGGGATAATTTTTTCACGGAGATTATTTTATGAAGAACTATCTTAATGATACTGTAAAAGTTGTCACGGAGCTTGCTTCTGATCCTCCGGCTGAATTAGAGCAGTTTGTTGCTGCGGCTTTTAAAAGCTGGGACGCGGGTGGTAAAGTAGTTAGTTTTGGAAATGGCGGCAGCGCTACAGACAGTCTACATTTTACCACGGAGCTTGTGGCCCGGTTTAGAAAAAAATCGATTCATCGCCCGGCCATAAGTCTTTGCGCCAGCCCCAGTTCGCTTACCGCCATAGCCAATGACTGGTCTTTTGAAGAACTTTTTTCCCGGCAGGTTCAAGCCCAGGTAACAGAAAATGATCTTCTGCTGGGAATTAGCACGTCGGGAAATTCGCCCAATGTTATTCGCGGGCTTCAGGCAGGGCTTGAGAAGAGCGCAACCTGTTTTGCTCTGACCGGTCGGTCAGGTGGACAGATGGCCTCGATTTTTGGACTTGAGTTGATCAGGGTACCCTCGGAGATCACCGCCCACATTCAGGTGGCTCACATATCATGTCTGCATGCGATCTGTGACAGAATTGATAAGAGAATTAACGGTTGAATTTAGCGGCTGGCTGTTAAATTCCTGGTTTTAACTGGAATATTTTTTACAATATACTCTCTTTTTGAATTTATGTGAATTGAAATAATATTAAATATCTGGAGGTTGCAAAGATGGGTTACGAAAAAATAGAAGTACCTGAAAACGGAGAAAAAATAGAATACAAAGAGGGGAAACTACAGGTTCCTGACTGTCCGATTATTCCTTACATCGCCGGCGACGGGACCGGAAAAGATATCGCCCCTGTTATGCGCGAAGTTGTATCTGCCGCTGTTAAGAAAACCTATAACGGCGAGCGGGATATCGCCTGGATGCGAATATATGCCGGTGAATCGGCCGACGAAGTTTACGGAACTGTTTTTCCGGACGAAACTCTGGAGGCCATCAGTGATTTTAAAGTGGCTATCAAAGGCCCTCTGACCACTCCGGTCGGAGCCGGGGTCAGGAGTTTGAATGTTGCTTTTCGCCAGCAATTGGACCTTTACGCCTGCGTGAGACCCGTATACTACCTGGAGGGTCTTCCTTCTCCGGTCTGCAATCCAGAAGCAGTTGATTTTGTTATTTTCCGCGAAAACACCGAGGATGTTTATTCCGGTATAGAGTGGGAGGCCGGGACTGAAGAAGCCGCCCGGGTGAGAAAATTTATGGAAAACGAGATGAGCGTTGATTCCATCCACGACGGTGCTGTTGGCTTTGGTTTAAAACCAATCAGTGAGTTTGCCAGCAAACGGTTGGTGCGCCGAGCCATAGATTATGCCCTGGAGAAAGAACGTGAATCCGTAACCATTGTTCACAAGGGGAACATAATGAAATTCACCGAGGGCGCTTTTTGCAACTGGGGTTATGAGGTGGCCGAAGAGGAATACGGTGATGAGGTAATCACAGAGGATCAACTCTGGGATAAATACGATGGGGAGGCCCCCGCAGGAGCTATTGTTGTCAAAGATCGCATCGCCGATAATATGCTCCAGCAGATTTTGACCCGCACCGCTGATTATGATGTGCTGGCTTTGACTAATCTGAACGGGGATTATATCAGTGACGCAGCCGGTGGTATGATCGGCGGATTGGGAATCTGTCCGGGTGCCAATTTAGGTGAGGGTCTGGCTCTCTTTGAACCCACCCACGGCAGTGCCCCCAAACATGCCGGGAAAGATAAAGTTAATCCCACGGCAATCATTCTTTCTGCCTGTGAGATGCTTGATTACATGGGCTGGGGCGAGGCCGGGGTTAACATTAAAGAAGCGATAAAAAAATCTCTCGCACAGAAGATTGTGACTTACGATCTGGCGCGTCAGCTCGAAGGGGCAAAAAAAGTAAAATGCAGCGAGTACGGACAGAATTTAATCTCGAATTTGTCCTGATCTGGTGGGCGAATTATTGACAACCGGCTTCGGGGCGGATAACCTATCCGGGAAAACTCAATGGGCCGGATATTTTTTTATTTGCTGAACCGTATTGATTTATAAAGTTAAGTTGCAGGAGTGATTGTGTTGGCTGAAAAAGGTTTGAAGGGTGTAGTTTTAACCGACTCGGAAATGAGTTATCTGGACGGCGATGAGGGAATACTCTCCTATCGCGGGTACGACATTGATGAGATCGCAGGTAAGGTTGAGTTTGAAGAACTTTTCCATCTATTCTGGGATGAGGATTTCCCCACGTCCGAGCAGCTCGAGCGGACGAAAGACAATCTTGCAGAAAACCGCCTTGTTGCTCAGGAGATTCTTGATTTTTGCCGCCGTCTCGCCGAGGCGGATATGCACCCGATGGCTGCACTGCGGACACTTATTTCTGCTCTTG
>CAYTSZ010000067.1:0-9601 GCA_964440635.1 uncultured bacterium | reverse complement strand
GTATTGGCCCACAGATGGGTAATAAACCTTCTTAAAATTATTGAGTGTCGGACGGTAAGTGACATTTCAAAGTTTAGTTGTTGAACCTATTGTTGTTTTCAGAGGGCAAGGATTAATATAAAATCATAATCCAACAGTAAAAATTATTTTTTACGGAGGTATAATTTATGAAAAATTTTTTCGATAAATATCCCCGGATCGGACTTGGGACATGGGAAAATACGGACCCGGAAGAATGTATCAATTCGGTCCGGGAAGGAATTAAAATCGGATATCGTCACATTGATACGGCACAGTTTTATAAGAATGAGGAATATGTGGGCGAGGGGATCGCACAGGCCCCCGTCGAGCGGGATGAACTTTTTGTAGCCACCAAAGTCTGGTTTAAAAACATGCGTTACGACGACGTTATAAAGAGCACCGAGGAAAGTCTGGAAAAGCTGGGGTTGGATTACGTTGACTGCCTGTATGTCCACTGGCCTTCCGAACCATACAGTGCCGAAGAGACGCTACCTGCTTTTGAAGAACTTAAAAAGCAGGGGCTAATAAAATATATCGGTGTGAGCAATTTTACTATCGATTTGCTAAAAGAAGCCCGGGAGGTATTGTCTGAACCGATTTTTGCCAACCAGGTGGAAATGCATCCCCTGCTTCAAGAGGAAGAACTACGTGAATTCCAGGACAAAGAAAATATCAAACTGGTTGCTTACTCGCCGTTCAGACACGGAACTATTTTCAATAACGACACTTTAGAAAAAATTGCTGAAAAACATAATGTGAGTGTGGCCCGGGTCTGTCTGGCCTGGCAGTTGAGCAAAAAGAACGTGCTGCCTATTCCAAAGTCCCGGGGAGAAGAGCATCTTCGCGATAATTTTCTCGCTCTCCAACTGGAATTAAGTCAGGAAGATATAGCCTTGATCGACAGTATCGGTCCCGAGGACCGCTACATAGATCCCCCCTTCGGACCATGGAACTAATTAAATTCAATCCGAAACCTGGAGGTTCGAAAGATGATTCAGGAAAATTTAACCGTTCAAACCCGGGGTTTTTCGGATGTTATAGATTTGTCCTCGTATATCAACGATTTCTTAGAGGATATTGACGGGGAGGGAATATTAAATATCTTTGTTCCCGGTTCTACCGCCGGGATAACTACTATTGAGTTTGAGCCGGGTTGCATATATGATTTAAAACAGGCACTTGAAAAAATTGCCCCGGAGGATAAGACTTACAGGCACAATGAGCGCTGGGGAGATGGAAACGGATTTTCACACCTGCGTTCAGCACTGCTGGGGCCAGGATTAACAGCTCCTTTTAAAGACGGACATTTATTGAATGGAACCTGGCAGCAGGTTGTCCTGGTTGATTCTGATAACCGGGCCCGAGAAAGAAAGCTTATACTCACAGCTCACTTATCATAACAGGCGGGTGAATAGATTGAAATTTGAACCATTTGGTAGAGAATTTTTTTCAGGAAAAAAGAAAGACGAAGATACACGGGTAAAACTGCTGAAAAATTGTGAACTTTTTGAAAATATTTCGGAACCCATACTGAAAAAACTGGCTGATCTTCTTCATGAGCGTAAATTTGAAAAAAATGAGGTTGTCTTTAGCCAGGACGAACCAGCAAGTGCCATGTTTTTAATAGAATCAGGAAAAGTCTTGATTTGCCGGGAAGGCTCCGGAGATGAAAAACAGGAGCTGGCAACGCTGGAGAAACAGGATTTTTTTGGAGAACTGGCTATTTGCGAGGATCACAAACGAACAGCCAGTGCGGTAGCTATCGAAGAAACTAAAATACAGGTTCTCTTTCGCCAGGAATTTTTAAAGTTTGCACACCGGAATATAGATTATGGATTTAAAATTCTTCTCAACCTGGCCAGGATGGTTGGAAGAAAACTCCGCGATATTAACCACCGCTATTATAAGTTGTTTGACAAAATAGAATCGACCGAAAAAGAAAATGAGGCGGAGAACGAAGAATGAATCCGGGCAAGGTTCTTTCTTTATCACCAAGACTTATTGTTTCTCTGCTTTACTATCTTATACCGCTGGGAATAGTTGTTTTGTCTCTTTATTTTATACCGGCACTTTATCATCTCGTTTTAATGTTTGTCTTTGCTTACCTGGTCAGTCATCTATTCATTCCACCCGTAGACCTCCTGGAAAGATGCGACCTTTCAAGAAATAGTGCCACATTAATAGTGTTCATTACCCTTATTGTTTTAATCACAGCCTTTTTATGGGCCTATTCTCCTGTAATCTGGAACCAGGCGCTGGAACTACAGCAGCAGCTCGCCGGTGGTGATTTAATCGTTCTTTCCCGCGATTACGCCCGGCAGGTGGAGGAGTCCATTCCCTTTCTGGCAGAGGGCAGCGTTTCAGAACGGGTGAGAGGGGTTTATGCCTGGCTGCTGGGTCAACTCTCCGGAATTCTTGTTAATATTTATGTGACTATTCAATACCTGGTTATAATCCCATTTATCGCTTTCTTCCTGGTTCGAGATCGTCATTTAATCCGTCGTTATTTAATCAAGGGAGTTCCAAACGCATTTTTTGAGATGGTATTTAATATCTATTTTAAAATTGATTCACAGGTGGGTGATTATATACGGGGTCTGATTATTGAGGCGGCTATAGTTGCCGTCTTTTGTATCATTGGTCTGATTAGCTTAGGAGTCCCTTATGCAATAATAATTGGCTTGTTTGCCGGGTTTGCAAATGTAGTCCCATATTTTGGACCCATAGCCGGCGCTGTTCCCGCAGTATTGATTAGATTTTTAGAGAGTGGTGACCTTTCATCCACCCTGCTGGTGGCTTTAATCTTTGTCGCTGTTCAGATTTTAGACAATATCTGGTTAAAACCTTTTGTTTTCTCCCGCAGTATGGAGATGCATCCGTTGATAGTTTTCCTGGTTGTTGTTGCCGGTGGACAACTGGCCGGGGTGCCGGGTATGATTCTCGGCATACCTATATCAGCCAGCTTGAAGGTCATAATAGGAGAATTCTTCTGGGGTGTCAGAAATTATAAATTTGAGGATTATTCAAAACAGCAGGGGCAATATTGAGACTAAAATCCCAAACAAAAAAGCAAGAGGCGTGGGGGTTCTGTTAATATTTATTAATAGATAGGCTGTCAATAACAGGCTATGGATAGCAGCAAAAAAATAGCCGTAGGGCAAAACAAGCCAGAAAGCTGGTATTAAACTGACAGCCGAAACACTCAGAGCAACATTAAACTCCGCAAAAGCAGTTTCAACGAGATTATAGGAAACAAATATGAGAAGCGCCCGTAAAAGCCAGATTAAAATCAGGTATAAAGACTGCAGAATAAAGAATAGTGAAAATTTAACAAACGGCGGAAGCTCCATTTCGGCTTCCACAGCCAGATATTCCAGAACCCTGATTATGGAGCTTATTTCCGCGGGCGCGGAACTTTGAAAAACTCTGAAAAATATTGCCGCAAACGAAATCAACAGGCCCCACTTCAACCAGATAGTCACTCTGCGCCATTCCCGACGGGGATACAGCCTGAAGATTGTATGGGGCTGAAAAATAAGTCTTAACGGTATCATTTTATAACATCCAGGGTTTGATTTTAGTTTTAGAGGTTAATTTTAATAACGCCGGGCCACAATGGCAAGGTAAGTGCGCAGTTCCTGAACCCGACTGTTGTTATGCTGACGATGGTAAACATTGATCAAATTACGCAGGATTCTAATTACCAGTTCCTTATCATTTATGGGTTCCAGATATTCTTCCACGAAACCAAACCCGGCCCCGGTCAAGAATTCATAACAGTCATCGCGAGTAATAATTTTCCCGCCATAAAAAGGATCAACAAATATTGGGTCCGATTCCCCGGGGTAGCTCAATATACAATGAGCCGGCATACCAACAGCCCGAAATGGCAGACCCAGCCGGCGGGAAATAAGCAGCACAAGAGCGGAAAGCAAAATCGGGCTACCCATTTTTCTATCAATTACCCGGTTAATAAAACTATTTTGTGGATTGTAGTAGTCCTGAGTGTCCCCCCGGAATTCATTTTTTCTGAAGATTGTGTCAATCACCGCATCCACTATTGTATGCTCGTCAATCACCTGCCAGCGGGACAGTTCTTTGCCAATCCGGCAGGAAAGCCGGTCCAGTTCCTGCCGGTAAAAATCACATTTCAGGTTTGGATAACCGACTCTGGCAATAGTGAACAGTGCTTCTTCCAGGTCGAGATTGTTTTTAACCTCTTCGCTTTCCAGTTTGCGAAAATTATCCGCAAGATCTCGAGGCTGAAGCTGATTTATAATCTCGCGGAGACGAACTTTTATAGTCAATGGCTGGCCTTCATAGCGCGACCGCAATTCCGGAACTGCGGCGGGACCGATTTCCAGCAATTTTGCCTGGGCTGTTTTGACAATTTTATTGTCTTCGTCACCGAGTAAAGTTAATAAAGCCGATATCGTTTTACTATCCTGCACGTGTTTTCCACCTCAACATATTGATTTTGCTGCATATAAACAATTTAAACCGTTTTTCTTTCTCCAGAACTAATATAGGGGAAAATAATTTCTTTTCGCGAAATTGCCTTTACAATATTAATCACCTGCATAGCCCGCAATCTAATCCGAAAGGGGAGAGAAACAAGGTTTCTTTCAATAAAACAAACGCCCGACCAATTCAGTTCAATCAGTTCAATTAATTTATTTCGGGCAGCGCGAGCAATAGAAACGTCCTCATCCCCGAGTAAAACAAGAAGAGCATTTACCTTTTTCTCCAGTCCCATTTCAATCACCTCCCCGGTGAAATATATACATACTCCACACTTACTATTTATATCGACATAATTGAACTAATGCTTGAAATATATGCAGAAAAGACGAGAAGAAACAGCTTATTTAGTGAAGAAGTGAAGAAGTTAAGATGTGAAGGAGTAGGCTCAACAGCAAAATCGTGATTAAGTGATGAGGTGACTGCGTGATTGGGAAGCTTCAACGGCAAAGATAAAAACGGCAACCTGTTTTAGACCGTTATTCCGGCCCCGAACCGGAATCCAGTTCCACAGCCTGTCATTCCGGCCCACGAGCCGGAATCCAGAGGTGTTGATTTTGGGGTTCTGATTAATGGGTAATAGTAAAACGAAGAAAGCCAAAACCACTGGATACCGGGTCAAGCCCGGTATGACAGCAGAGAAGATTTAGACCGTTATTCCGGCCCCCGACGCACACGGATGTGTAAGAACAGTGCGAGCCGGAATCCAGTTCCACAGCCCGTCATTCCGGCCCCCGAGCCGGAATCCATTTTGATTTAAGGTTTCAACTCTGAACTCTAAACGATGAACGATGAACGGTAGTTAACTGTGGTTAAGGTAAAAAGGCGGGACGGGGACACTCCCGCGGCAGGAACTTTAGTTAGAAAATATTTAACGCTGCTATTTCTCCCCGTTTTACGGCTTCAGCTCATTGCTTCGATTTTGTCGATTATCAAACGGGCGATTCTGGCCTGCGCCTCTGAGGTTGTTGCTCCAAGGTGAGGGGTGGCAACAAGATGCGGACTTGAAAAAAGCTCGACGTCAGCCGGTGGTTCTTGCGTGTATGTATCCAGACCGGCTCCATAAATTTCACCGTTATCCAGGGCGACTTTCAGGGCTTTCTCATTAACAATTCCTCCGCGCGAACAGTTCACAATAATCGCACTGTCCTTCATCCTCTTAAACTCTTTGTCTGTAAAAAGATTTTCGGTTTCCTCGGTAAGGGGAACATGAACGCTGATAATATCAGAATCTTCAATAATACTGTCCAGGCTAACAGGACGGGCGCCATTTTGTTCAATAACGGCATCATCAATATATTCATCGAAAGCGGTAATATCGGCGCCAAAACCGGAAAGAAGTTCACCGGCCCGTTGACCAATTCTTCCGTATCCAACAAGCCCGACTGTTTTATCCATTATTTCACAACCGTCGACCTCTTTTTTTATCCAGACTCCCTCTTTCAGGGCCGCATCAGCGCGAGAAATGGTGCGATAGATGGAGAGTATGTGCCCGACTACAAGTTCGGCTACCGCGTTTGTGGAGGCTTCGGGTGTATTTTGTATCTCCACCCCAAGTTCTTCAGCGGCGTCAAGATCAACATTGTCCAGACCGACTCCGGCGCGGACCACACCTATCAGTTCATCACCTTTTTCCATCAGACCCCTGGTCACAGTTGTGCCACTGCGAATAATTAAAAAAGACGCAGTATCGATTTCCTCTTCCAGTTCAGCCTGCTCAAATGCTTCAACAAGATCAAACTTATCGCTGTTTTCAAAATACTCGTTTACAGAATCATCTACCGGATCACAGATTACAACCTTCATTATGTCTACCTCCAGAAAATATTAAAAATAATTCAGTTTAAAAGAAATCCGCCATTTCAATAAAGAGGGGGACGAAAACGACTGATACAATGGACATCAACTTAATCAGGATGTTCAGAGATGGTCCCGAAGTATCTTTGAAGGGATCACCTACGGTATCACCAACAACCGCGGCGGAGTGAGCGTCTGAGCCTTTGCCACCGTGATGCCCTTTCTCAATGTATTTTTTGGCGTTGTCCCAGGCGCCTCCGGAGTTGGCCATAAATATAGCCAGCAAAAACCCGGTTACAATTGCTCCGGCAAGTAAACCACCCAGAGCACTGGGGTCCCAGATGCCAACCAGAACGGGAATAACAACAGCCATGGTTCCGGGGATGATCATCTCTTTTAAAGCAGCCGCCGTGGAAATATCAATGCATTTTTGATAATCGGGTTCCTCGGTTCCTTCCAGAATTCCTGTTACTTCTGAAAACTGGCGGCGAACCTCCGTTATCATCTGCTGTGCGGCTTTACCCACCGCTTCCATGGTCATGGCACTAAACAGGAAGGGCAGCAAGCCACCGATCAGCAGTCCAACCATAACAGTGGGATCGGTGATGGCAAAATCAATCTTAATGCCAGCGTCCAAAACATTAGCCTGATAATTACTAAACAGAGCAAGAGCAGTAAGCGCCGCGGATCCAATTGCAAACCCTTTACCGATTGCGGCAGTGGTGTTTCCAACAGAATCAAGTGCTTCCGCTTTTTCACGCACTTCCTGACCCATACCGGCCATTTCAGCAATACCGGCGGCATTGTCTGCAACCGGGCCGTAACAATCAACAGCCAGTGTGATACCCAGGGTGGAGAGCATACCAACGGCAGCCATAGCAATGCCATAAAGGCCAGCCAGGCTGTAAGCACTCAAGATTCCAGCAACGACTGCTATTACGGGAACCCAGGTGCTCATCATTCCAACGGAAAGCCCGCGGATAATGTTTGTCGCCGCTCCTGTGGTAGAGGCCTCGGCGATGCTTTTAGTTGGACTATAATCATAAGAAGTGTATATTTCAGTTGATAGACCGATTACTATCCCTGCTATTAAACCGGCAGCCATTGAACCGAAAATAGCTAAAGTGGCGCTCATATTTCCCTCGAGCAACCAGAATATTGTCGAAAACCCAAGAACTGCCATAATAATGGCAGAGGTAAAAACACCCAGGTTAAGGGCCATGTGAAGATTTTCACCGGAACCCCGGCCTACAAAAAAGCTACCAACAAAAGAGGAAAAGATTCCTATGGCAGCCAGAAGCAGGGGCAAAACCATAGCAACGGGCAACATATCCGCGGCAAGCAGACCGCCACTACCGGCCACAAGACTGGCCAGAGCCATCGCGGAAATAATTGAGTTCGCATAAGATTCAAAAAGGTCGGCTCCCATACCGGCAACATCGCCAACATTGTCACCAACGTTATCGGCGATGACGGCCGGATTGCGAGGGTCATCTTCCGGGATTCCTTCTTCAACTTTACCCACAAGGTCCGCTCCTACATCAGCGGCTTTGGTGTAGATACCGCCACCCACACGGGCAAAAAGAGCGATCGAGCTTGCTCCAAAACCGAACCCGAACAACAGTTCCGGCTGCGCTCCAAAATAAAAGAGTGTTCCAATTCCAACCACTCCAAAACCTACCACGGACATACCCATTACGGCTCCGCTGGAGAAGGCCACTTTCAAACCACTTTTTATGTCCCGTTCAACGGCGTTGGCAGCACGGGCGTTAGAACCGGTAGCAACCCTCATTCCTATATTTCCGGCCAGGGCGGACAAAAAAGCGCCAACCAGATAGGTGAGCCAGATGTAAGCGGGAAAACTTTCAACCTGCCAGCCAAGAACGGCAAGCAGCACAGCAACTGTCACGGCAAAAATAAGCAGATATATATATTGTTTATTCAGAAAAGTCATCGCGCCATCATAAATATAGCCGGACAACTCCTCCATCTTATCAGTCCCAGATGATTTCTTCTTTAAGTTAAATGCCAGCAATACGGCATAAACCAGTCCGACCAACCCCAGTGCAAGGCTAATCAGTGTCAAACTATCAACAGAAATAACTCCCATAAATAACAGCTCCTTTCAAATATTTTTAATTTTCAACACACTACGATTATAGGCAACAGTTATAAAATTACAAAGACAATTTTTAGAGCGTAAGATTCTATAACTTTATTTACCGGATAGCTATAATTTAATTACGCAAGAAATAGAGCCTGAAATGATACGATATTTTTGCTGGTTTTCAATTATCCTTTTTGATTGGGAAGTTTTGTCATGCGCCTGTTAATTGTTGAATCTCCCTCGAAAATCAAAACGTTACGCAAATTTCTCGGACCGGACTGGAGATTTGCTGCCACCCGGGGGCATATATATGATCTGCCGGAAAAAGAGATGGGGATCGATGATAACTATGAGCCCCACTGGGTGACTAAAAACAATAAAACCGTTTCATACTTACGCGAGCAGGCTGCGGGTTGTGATGAAATATACATATCCTCCGACCCGGATCGGGAAGGGGAGGGTATCGCCTGGCAGGTGGCCAACCTTATTTTAAAAAACAACGAAAGCAAACGCCTGCGGCTGGAATCCATCACTTCCGGAGAGGTGAAGGAAAAATTGAAGAACCCGGAGAGCCTGGATATGGATATGGTCCATGCCCAGTGGGCCAGGCGCCTGCTCGACCGACTGGCCGGATACAGGATAAGTCCGTTTTTAATGAGTGCCTTTAAGGGTAAACGCCTCTCGGCGGGTCGAGTGCAAACGGCCACCCTGGCCAAAATAGTTGAACGTAAACGGGAGGTGGACAAATTCGAAGCCCAAACCTTCTTCAGCGTGGAAGCAAATCTTGTCCCCGGGGAGGGAAAAATTAAAAAAGATTTAAAAATAAAACTAACAGAACTGAACGGCGATAAAATAGGAACGGCAGAAAACGAAAAGCTTCTCACGGACCAAAAGAAAGCACGAAGTATAGCGGAGACAATTCAGGACAATGGTCTCAAACTTTCCGACAAGATAATAGAAGAGACCTCAACCAATCCGGCCTTCCCGTTTGACAGTTCCCGACTTTTGGCCACAGCCTCCAACTGGTTCGGCTGGGCGACGGGAAAAACAATGAAAATTGCCCAGACTCTTTATGAGAAGGGGTTAATCACCTATCACAGATCCGATTCAACCAGACTTTCCCGCCAGGGTTGCGCTTCAGCCGCAGCATTTATC
>CAYTSZ010000066.1:0-9622 GCA_964440635.1 uncultured bacterium | reverse complement strand
CTGCGTACTATAGAGATTATTTTTTTATGCTAAAATTTCATTGGAAGGTACTGACCGCTTAAAATCCACAGTTGTTTAAACCTCTATTTTAATGTTACACTATACGGTATTTATTTATTCTAACAAAAACATCAAATCTTCTAATTACAGAGTGATAAAAAATGAGTGATAATGTCAAACGAATTGTGTTCATAACCATAGTTATAATTACAACCCTCGTCATTTATCAGTACATCCAGCAGACCGGTGAGGTCCACCACCCTACATGGTCCGAATTCCAGCGCCAGACTGAAGCCAATAATATTCAATCGATAAAATTTATCAATTCACCGGAAGGGCAAACAATAAAACTGAAGGGTGAATATCGCACACCGGTAGGAACAGGACCAACGGACGGACAGTTTCACCAGTTTGAGCTTGTTCCCCTCCAATTTGGCGCGGCCGGTGACAAAATAACAAATAAACTGCAAAAGCAGGACGTAGAAATAGAGACTGAAATTCAAGAAGAATCAATGCTTACCATGATTCTGGTCAACTCCCTGCCTATTTTGCTGATAATTGGTGTCTGGATTTATTTCATCTACCGGACCCGAAAATCCATGGGTGGAGGTGGAATGATGGGAGTCGGCGAAAGTCGCGCGCAGTTGTATCAGGAAGAATCTCCTGATGTCACTTTCGACTCTGTTGCCGGCTACTCCGGTCCCAAAAACGAGGTGAGCCAGGTTATCGAGTTTTTAAAAAAACCAGAGAAATTTGATAAACTGGGTGGAGAAATACCCCGCGGAGTATTGATGGTGGGTGCACCCGGAACAGGAAAAACACTTATGGCCCGGGCCATTGCCGGAGAAGCCGAAGTTCCTTTCCTCTCCACGGAAGGGTCCGATTTTATGGAAATGTTTGTAGGAGTCGGCGCCAGCCGGGTCCGGGATCTATTCGAACGGGCAAAGGAACTTGCCCCTTCAATTATATTCATTGACGAAATCGATTCCGTGGGCCGCAAACGAGGGGCCGGAGTTGGTGGGGGCCATGATGAACGCGAACAGACCTTAAACCAGCTTCTGTCCGAGATGGACGGTTTCGAACCGAATACCGGGGTTATTTTGATGGCCGCCACAAACCGCCCGGATATTCTTGACCCCGCGCTGCTCAGGCCGGGCAGGTTTGACCGCCAGGTTACGTTCGATCTGCCAACACGGTCCGAAAGACTGGATATTCTTAAACTTCACGCAGAAAATAAACCCCTGACCGACGATGTGGACCTGGAAAATATTGCCAGCGGAACACCCGGTTTTTCGGGTGCTGATCTGAAAAATCTGCTCAACGAATCGGCTTTGATTGCAGCCGAAAAAGATATGCACGAAATTCCGGAAGAAATCGTCGAAGAAGCCCGGGACAAAGTTTTGATGGGCCTCAGGCGTGAAGAGATGGCAATAAGCGAAGATGAAAAAGAGACGATGGCCACCCATGAATCCGGTCATACGCTGGTTGCCTATCATTCCGACACCAGCGCCCCGGTTCATAAAGTTACGATTATCCCCCGCGGCCGGGCCCTGGGTTCCACCCAGCAGCTTCCCATTGAAGAAAAGAAGATGTATACCCGTGAGGATTTGATGGCCCGCATGGCCGTTCTCATGGGCGGTAGGGCAGCCGAAATAATTCGGCTCGACACCGTCACCAACGGAGCCCAGGATGATCTGCGACGAGCGACAAAAATGGCCCGAAAAATGGTATTGCAATGGGGAATGAGCCCCCAACTGGGGAATCTCTCCTATCAGGATGAAAACGGAAACGTATTCCTGGGCGAAGAGATGGGACACAAACGGGAATACAGTGAAAAAACCGCCGAAAAAATTGACAGTGCGGTTCACGAGATAATCGACAAATCCATGGAAATGGCCCAGGATGTTCTCAAGAAAAACAAAGACAGCCTGGAAACGGTTATCAAGGTTTTGATAGAAAGAGAAACACTTAATTCTGACGAAATTGAGGCACTGATAGAGAAAGGCGAACTTCCCCCTGAAAGCGAACTTGAGGGCGAAAACAGCGAAGAAACAGAAGAAAAAGAAATAGAAAGTGACGAAGCTGAACAAAGAGAACAGGAATCAGAAAATGTTGTAGAAACAAAGAAGGAAGAAGCAAAAAACGGGGAAGACGAAAATAGAAAAGAAGAAGAAAATGATTAATCAAATTCTCGCTTGCCGCGGTAAATAATGCTGATTTATATAACAGGATGTGCCCGTTCGGGGACAACACTTCTGCAGCAATTAATGAGTGCTTTTGAGTTGACTCACGTGGTGGGTGGAGAATGTTTTGTTGACGCTTTTACCCATCCCACGATAAGAAAACTTTCCAATTCCCACCATATAATAATAAAAAGAAGTGGCGAATGTCTCGGTGGCGAGTATCCGCAGGGCATCAACGGTAAAAACAAAAAACAGGTCACCGGTTACCTCGGGAAACTTCTCGAACTAATCCGTTCTTTAAACCTGCGTATAGTCGATATAATGCGCGACCCCCGGGATGTTCTTACCAGCCGGCACCACTCAAAACCCGACAGTTACTACGTATCACTCCAGCGGTTGTTCAACCACGAGTGGGAAATAAACTGGCTAAGAGAACGCTGGGATAAGGTTTTGAGTATTAAATATGAGGATTTACTTACCAACCCCGATATTTGTCAAGAAACTATTGCGACCAATACCGGTCTTGAAGCCGAAGCAAAATTTTCTGATTATCCTGATTTTTTGTCGGACAGGAAAAACATCCTCGATATAGAAGAAAAAGCAATGGCGGGAATTAGAAAACTGGATCCGGAACGGATCGGACGCTGGAAAAAAAATGATGATTCGCGAGATTACATAATAAAGCTGGCCAAAAAGAAAAGCAGATTAAACGAGTTGCTGGTCAAACACGGTTACGAAACCGATAAAGAATGGTTCGGAAATATCCAGGTCTAACCCGTGAGATCAAGCAACTCTCCCAGCATCTCGTTGGAAGTCTTAAGTGCGGCCACATTTAATTCAACCGCATGTTTATTCTGCATCTGCCCAACAAGTTCCCCCGCAAGATCCACATTGGAACCGGTCGGGCTTCCAATTTTATCAGAAATAGTCTGTCCGGCTATTTCCGTCCCCCCGGCTTTTGATTCAACCTGCTGGAGCGAACGGGATTTATATCCTTCGCTGTTTATATTCGCCACATTATGGGCAGAGACCTCCTGGCGTCTGAAAGCGGCCTGAATTCCACTGAGTGAATTTGAAATAGAATTCATAATTAACTCTCCTGTGTTATCTATCGTACAAAATAATTTTTAAGAATTCACCAATTACTAATATAAGTATCGTTCATTCTGAATTAAAAATCAAACTTACTAAAAAACAACTCTACAGTTGGAAAGAGTTTCTTATTCAAATTGACGTAATATAGTTTCAAAATCTTCTTCTGATGGTCTAATTTTTTCAACGGGAAGCCGGGCAAGTGCAGTTGAATTTTTATCATAGAATCTTTCATGGTGCATCGTGTTCTCTTTTTTGATGTAGAAAAGCCCGACAGGGATAATTCCTATTTTTGTCCAGTATTGTTCCCAGACCTGCAGTGCCTGGTTCAAATCAGTCGGATCATATTCTGGCATATCCTCCAGGTATTCAAATTTTATACCCAACTGTCTATCCCCTTCCTCATAAGTCAAGGAGGCTTCTATTTCTTCTTCACTGGGATAATCTGCCTCAATATCAACAACAGAGAAACGGGGAAATTTAGTAAAATGCTGCTGACAGTATTTATAGCTGTGGTGACTGTCCTCATTTTCATTGAAGGTAACACAGGGACTTATTACTTCCAGATAAGCAAGTCCGTCGTGCAGCAGACCGGCTTTGATCTGATCTACCAGCAGATCCCGGCGGGCAGAAAAACCCCGGGCAACCATCGTCGCCCCGCCCAGCATCGCCAGACCTATACCATCCACGGGAGGTATGTCACTGACCAGGCCCCGCCTGGTTGGACTTTCCTTGTGAGTGGTGGGAGAAAGCTGCCCGCCCGTCAATCCATAAGTACCATTGTTTTCACAAATATAAAGCAAATTTGGATTGGACCGCAGCATAGCCAGCATCTTTCCCGCCCCTATCGCCCAGCTATCACCATCACCGCTGATCAAAACATTGGTCTGCTCAGGATTGGCAAGCTGGGCACCCATGGCTACCGGTGCTGCGCAACCATGCAAAGTGTGCAGACCATTACATTTAATTTCAGAGACAGTTTTCCCGCTGCAACCGATCCCGGCAATTACATTCAATCTCCGGGGGGGAATATCAAGCTGAGCCAGAGCCTGCTTTAAAGCCGCAGTGATATGGTTGTGACCGCACCCCGGACACAGCCGGGCGCTGACGCCGGTGTCATAATCGGATGGTTGATGTTCAGACATTATTTTCTTCCTCCATTACCGGACGCCGAACATCTTCGGGCCGCAATAGACTGCCGTCGTATTTCCGGATCGATAGATATTGATAATGGCCAACTTGTTCCTTCAAAATCGAAAGTAGTTGACCGCTGTAGTTCTGTTCCAGCACATAAATATTGGTGTGGTTATCTATAAATTTTTTCAATTTTCCCACCGGCAGCGGACTCAGTGAGGAAAGAACGAAAAGTCCGGTTTTAATCCCCTTCTCCACCAGTTGCCGGCGGGCTTCTTTTACTGTATAAACTGAGGAACCAAAGGCGATAAATCCTGGGCAGCCTTTTTCATTTTCCACCGTCGAGGACGGCAGATCATCAGAATTTTTTAACGTCTCCATTTTTTTAAAAAGTCGTTCTATTTTTTCCGCACAATCAGCGGGTTCTTCGGAAAGACGACCGCTTCTGTCGTGATAAGCTCCCCTTACCGTGTAGGTCGGCTTTTGGCCGGGCAAAGTCCGGGGACAAATACCGTCATTGTCCACATCTTCAAACCGCTTAAAGTTTTCGACCTCCTCCAGTTGATCATCAGTTAATATTTTGCCGCGCTGTGGTAGGGAGTCTGGATATTCAAAACGGTCCACGCTGTAAAAACATTCACCTAAAATTAATTCGGAAACCACAACAACCGGTAGTTGATATTTGTCGGCAATATCGAAAGCCAGACGGGAATATTCAAAAATTTCCTCTACACTGGAGGGAGTAAGCACAACCCGGGGTGATTCATCATGTCCACTATGGAGAAGATATCGCAGATCACCCTGTTTGCTGTGGGTGGGCAGGCCGGTTGCCGGCCCCACTCGCTGGACATCAAAAATGACTACCGGTATTTCTGCAAAAGAACTGTAACCGATAAACTCAGCCATATTGGAAAGTCCGGGCCCACTGCTCGAGACAGAACTTCGCGCACCGGCCCAGGCGGCTCCCAGCGCCCTTCCCAGGCAGGAGTCTTCGTTTTCGGCCTGTTCGACTATGATCGGATATTTCTGGCTGTAACGCTCCAGGTTCTCCCCGTGTGAAGTGGCGGGAGTAATCGGATACCAGCTCACGTAATTACAACCACCAATAACCGCTCCCAGGGCACTGGCATCGTTTCCGGTCATAAAAAGCCGGGCTTTATTTTTTTCATCTCCGGGGTCGGGGGGTGATTCCAGAGCGGAAAATTTCTCTTCGGCATATTTTCTGCCAATTTCAAAAGCTTCCAGATTACAATCAACTATCTTTTCACCTTTATCTGCAAAATTTTCAATAAAAACTTTTTTTACAGTTTCTTCTGTCAGAGCCAATAACAGGCTCAAAAAACCGACACAAATCATATTACGGGCTATCTGCCGCAATCGGCGAACCCGAAAATTATCCCCGGCAAGTTTCTCAAAAGGAACAGCGTAATATTGTATATCCGGGCGGTAAAACAGGGAGTCTTCATTTTCTTCCCGGATATCCCGGGATATTTTCTGGCCGGTTTCGGTGAAAGGATCGTAAATAAGTCTGCCGTTTTTTTTAAGTTCCTTAATTTCAGTCTGTATTTTTTCGTCAAACAGAATTACTGCAATATCGTTCTTATCCGCGGCAGACTGGAACTGTTTCTTGCTGACACGGATTAAATAACGCGCCGGGGCTCCCTTAATATTAGAAGAATAAACCCTTTTAGTACTCACGCAGAAACCGTGCCGGAAAAGTGAGCGGGCAAACGTGTCATTGGTTGATACGCTATAATCTCCGTTCATGGAAGCTATTGAGAGCTGAATCTCATCTGGGTTTGAAAAGTAATTCATACCTGACATCCCGGTTGTTTGTATTTTTTATCCAGTTAATACTGATGATAAAGTATCCGGTGAAAATTTTCTTAATGAGCCTGCTGGCTTCTTCAGAAAATTTATGTATTTACGTCACACACATATTTTAACTTTAAATCACGAAATCAAAAAGCATCAGTAAGAAAAAGGTGAGGCTCATAATGAAAGTAGAAAAATCAAACAGATTTGAATTGAATTTATCCGGCAGGGCGGGAAAAACAGTAATCAGGCCCAGGATAACTATCCCGACCAGGCTCAATCCCCCCGAAAAGAGAACACCGGTTTCAAGCCGGCTGCCAAAGGCCAGCCAGGAAAGTATAGAAACAGTGAGAGAAAAATAAGCAAGAGTATGCAGGGGTTCAAATCTAAAAAAATATCCGGCATATTTTTCAGGCGTGGAAATATTTAAAATACCCAGGCCAAACCACCAGCTCCCCAGTGCCAGAGCAAACAAAAAACATTCAATATACTGAGGTCGATTAATCACCAGGTAAAAACCGGGAGCCATAAGAGCACAGATTAGCGCCCGAGTTAAAAGTTCCCGCAACCTGTTGGTGGTAATTCGACCCAGCATCCAGATAACGGCGAGAAGCAGAGGAAGCGCCAGAAAAGAAGTTTTAAGCAAAAGGCCGCCGGAGATAAAAAATACTCCGGCCAGCAGACAAAAAGCCACCAACTTTTCTCCCCGGTGGAAAAAGGGTTCCGCCTGAAAAGAGAAAAACGTAATGGTGGATTTTTCTGCGGGGATTGAGAGTTCAAACAATGTTTTTGCCGACAGAACAAGCCAGAAAAGAAAAAAAAGAATAAAAGATTCCAAACCAGGAAGGCCGTAGGCTATATAGGCTCCAAGAAGATAGAGATACAGGAAAAAATTATCTTCGGGCCTCAAAGAGCGAAAAAAACAAAATATTTGCACTACTCTGTCGCCAGGACCCTCCACATCAGTCACCCCGTAATTTTTTAGTTTAATTTCTGCAGAAAATCCACAAATCAAACAGTGAAGATATTGTATGAAAGGCTCTCGCATAATACAATCAAACTGCATCCCCGGCCACGAACATATTTTCATCGGACAGGCCGGGGCAGTTAACAGTATCGGATTTGGGGAATTAAAAATCAATCTACAGATCAGGAGAGGTAGTAAATGTTAAGTGTTGTCCTTTTCAAGCCGGAAATACCACCAAACACCGGAAATATTGGCCGTTTAACCCTGGGAACTAACAGTCGCCTGATTATTGTTGGTGAACCTTCGTTTGATCTCAGCCAGGATGCCGCTGTCAAAAGGGCCGGACTTGATTACTGGCAAAAAGTCGATTTAAAACAATATCCGGACTGGAAAACTTATAAAAATAATACTACCGGAAAAAGATTTCTGGTCACAAAATTTGCCGAGACCCCCTATTACAGAGCTGATTTTGCAGAAAATAGCCATCTTATTTTCGGTGGTGAAACCCGGGGGGTTTCGGAAAAAATTCACCGGGATCCCGAAGTCACGCCTGTCTGTCTTCCAATGAGCGGGGAGATAAGATCCTTCAATGTCTGCAACACAGTGGCCGTGGTTCTTTTTGAAGCCCTGCGTCAGCTCAACCCGGATTGGTTTTCCGGTACACCATACCGAAAAACATAACTGTTTTAATTCACTTTTTAAGTAGTTTTTGAAATAATTATTTAACTCAGTTTAGATTAATTTACGTCATTAATAAAAAGAAAAGCAAATTCGAGCAAGACGTGAGCTGGATTTTTATTTTAAAAAATATTACACGGGTGATTTAAATGGCAGAAGCAAACAGAGAGCGCTGGGGTACCAGACTTGGTTTCATAATGGCCGCTATCGGCAGCGCGGTCGGACTTGGCAATATGTGGCGGTTCCCCTACCTGACTGCTGAATACGGTGGAGCCAGTTTTGTTCTTTTTTACATTATTCTTCTCTTTCTGATCGGGATCCCGGTTATGATTGCCGAGCTGACCCTGGGCCGCGGGGCAAGGCGCAGCCCGATGCAGGCGCTCTCCCAGAAAGGTGAAAAAAACTGGCACTGGCTGGGCGGACTTTTCGTTTTAACCGGTTTTGGTATTCTCTCCTATTACAGCGTTATAGCCGGATGGACCATCCGATATATGCTGGACGCACTTTCAGGCGAACTAATGGTTTCAGACGCGGGAGCATATTTCAAAACTATCAGTGAGGGGCAAGATGCGCTTATATACCACCTGGTGTTTATGGCAATAACAACCGGTATTGTTGTCGGGGGAGTAAGAAGAGGAATCGAACGCAGCGTTAAGCTGTTAATTCCCACTCTTGTTCTACTAACAGCAGGTCTGGCCGTATGGGCTTTTTTCCAGCCCGGCGCGATGGAGGGTTATAGTTTTTACCTTACGCCGAAGTGGAGCAGTTTAATAGAAACTTACAGCCTGGCCGGTTTCGAGTTCACCTTTCTGAACCTGACCATGCTGGCCGCCGCTGGCGGACAGACGTTTTTCACCCTGAGCCTGGGGATGGGAGCAATAATAACCTACGCCAGTTACCTGTCGGAGGACACGGATCTATTCGAGGAAACTTTGATTATCTCATTTTCTAACTTTGGAATCTCTTTTCTGGCCGGATTAATGCTATTCCCAATAATATTTTCAACAAACCTTGTCGGCGAAATTAACGAAAGCACAATGGGCACACTGTTCATAACTATTCCCGAAGCTTTTCAGACTATCGGCGGCGGGTGGGGTTCAATCCTCTGTTTTGCCTTTTTCCTCTGTTTAATGCTCGCTGCTCTCACCTCGGCAATCTCCCTGCTGGAAGTTGTCACCAGCACACTGATCGATGAATTCAATATCACCCGCCGCAGCGCTGCGGCGGGAAGCGGATTTGCAATTTTTCTCGGTGGAATACCGGCCGCTTTAAGTCTTGGCTGGCTTGATCTGGCCGACCAGATTTCCGGCCATTTTCTTCTGATGCTCGGCGGTTTTTTCCTCTCAATATATATCGGCTGGGTGATGAAAGGAGCACTGAAAGAACTGCGCCGGGGGATGAAGATCGACGTAATCCCGGTCTGGTACTTTTTAATCCGCTACATAATCCCCCCCGCCCTGATAGCTCTGATAATTGCTATTTCTTGGGAGCTACCCTTTAAAATATGGGATTTTTTCATCGGATAAATAAATTGGTATACCTTAATAAGTGAGGAAGTGAAGAGGTAAAGAAGTGACGGAGTAACGAAGAGAATTCGTAAGCTTGATCGTGATTGCGTGATGAGGTGACTGCGTGATTGCGTAACTTCAAAAACAAATTCAACAGCTTGTCGTTAATGCCTGCCCCCGGTTTTGATTGTGCCCGTCATTCCGGCCTCTGACGCACACGGATGTGCTAATGCTGCGAACACAAG
>CAYTSZ010000065.1:0-9631 GCA_964440635.1 uncultured bacterium | reverse complement strand
AAAGCGGGGTTAAAAATGATGGCGAAGAAGTCAGAACCACAATAAGTATCGGACGGAGAAGTATTGATCCCACAAAAGAAAAGATTAGCCCCTCCAAATTAATCAATCAGGCCGACCAGGCTTTATACAGGGCAAAAAAACGGGGAAGAAATTGTCGGATTGTATATGGGGATTAAGCACTAAAGCCCCAGCACATCCTCCATACTGTAGAACCCTTTCTCCTGTTGATATGCGAAAAGAGCCGCTCGTAAAGCCCCAAGAGCAAAAGTTTCCCGGCTGGAGGCCCGATGGGTAAGTTCAATTCTTTCCCCGAGACCCGCAAACATAACGGTATGATCCCCCACCACATCACCACCGCGCAGGGCAAACATCCCAATTTCATCGCTGTCGCGCTCGCCAACAAAACCATCCCGGCCTGTTTTTTTAATTTCTTCAAGCTCCCTTTCCTTTACGCCGGCAACCCGTCGGGCCAGCATACTGGCAGTCCCACTGGGCGCATCCTCTTTAAAGCGGTGATGCATCTCGATGATTTCAACATCAAAAGCCTCCCCCAGGGAAGCAGCGGTCTGTTCAACCAGACGGGCCAGCAGATTAATACCTGCGCTCATATTGGCTGAATAAACAACAGTTGTTTTTTCGCCGGTTTCTTTTAACAGTTTAATATCCTCCCCGGTTAACCCGGTGGTTCCGGAAACAAGTGCTGAACTCATCTCACGCACCGCCACCGCTATTTGACGGGTGGCCTGCGGGCGACTGAAATCGATAACCACTTCATCGCCCTCGATAATATCTGCGATATCATCGACTATGGGCATTTGATCGCTTTTATCTCCGCTTAAACTCGAAACCGCTTTTCCCACCAGATCAGAGTCTCCGTTTTCCAACCCTCCACGGAGGACGAAATCTTCGTTTTTTTTGATCAAATTTAATATGTTCTGTCCCATCCGCCCCCCTATACCGGCTATAACAACAGGTATCGGTCCACTTTTATTCATTTACGCTCACCCCGCAGGAGAGCATGATCTTTCGGAGGTGTTCCTGGAGTTCTTCGTCAATAATGACCATTGGAGGACGCAGTTCATTTTCACAAAGACCTTTCATACTTGCCGCGGCTTTCACCGGAATGGGATTGGTTTCAACAAACATCGCCCGCATAAGCGGGAAAATTTGCTGGTGAATATCACGTGCCTTCTGACAATCGCCGTCCATCCAGGCGTGGACAAGACCGCTGACCTGAACCGGAGCGATATTGGAAACTACTGAAACCACTCCCTGCCCTCCCACTGACAGCAGGGGAAGAGTTAGAGCGTCATCACCACTGAGTACAGAAAAATCATCCGGAGTTCTGGTTATAATTTCAGAGACCTGCCCCATATCCCCGGAAGCTTCCTTAACAGCAATTATATTGGGAATCCGGGCCAGACGGGCAACGGTATCAGCCTCCAGGTTAATCCCGGTCCGGGAGGGAACGTTATACGGCACAATATCTATATCCACAGTTTCGGCAACCTGTTTGAAATGTTCATACATGCCGCGCTGGGGAGGTTTGTTGTAATAAGGGGTTATGACCAGGGCGGCATCACAACCGACGCTCGCGGCATGTTCTGTCAGCCGCAGTGTTTCGTGTGTGCTGTTGGAACCGGTGCCGGCCAGCACTTTTGCTTCTTTGCTCTCATCAACCACTATTTCAATAACCATTTCATGTTCCTCATGAGTCAAAGTGGCTGATTCCCCTGTTGTCCCGCAGGGAACCAGAACATCCACACCATTATCCTCCTGAAACCGAACCAGTCGGCGCAGCGCCTGTTCATCCACTTCGTTATCTTTAAGCGGAGTTATCAAAGCAACCATAGCACCTTCAAACATAAGGCCCACTCCCTTTCATTTTTTGGAATAAAACTAAATTATCAAACATTAATATTCTTTCATCAAACAGACCATTTTGACAAGCCTGCCATACTTAAACTAAACCGGTCTTTTGACCACCAGTTCTTTTAAATTTTCTCACCACGCCAGAGGTCCTCGTAAGTCTCACGTTCTCTTATCACTCTGCTACTTCTGGAATCAACCAGCACCTCAGCCGGGCGGGGAAAACTGTTATACTGGGAGGCCATAGAAAAACCGTAAGCGCCACTGCTAAAAATGGCCAGATATTCCCCGGCCTCCGGGCGCTCAATTTCCCGATCCTTGGCGAAAACATCTCCTGTTTCACAGACAGGACCGACAATATCAGCGTTAATTAGCTCCCTGCCTTTTTTCTCAACATTGTCTATTTTGTGATAGGCATCATACATTGCCGGGCGAATCAAACTGTTCATTCCGGCATCCACAATAATAAAATTTTTGGTGGCTGCATCTTTCAAATAGGAAACAGAAGTAACCAGTATACCGCAGTTACCAACCAGATAACGGCCCGGTTCCACAATTATCTTCAGATCAAGGTCTTCCAGCGGCAAAAGAGTGGCTCGGGCCCACTGGCGGGGCGAAATAGTTTTTTGATCCCGGTAGGCAATCCCGAGACCTCCGCCCAGGTTGACCGTGTTTATTTCAAATCCGTTTTCCCTGAGCTCCATGACACTGTTTCGGACTTTCTGACCGAGTTCAACAAACGGCTCTATATTGGTTATCTGGGAACCAATATGAAAATGAAGCCCCTCCAGCTTCAAATTCGAAAGTTTCTCCACCTTTGCGGCATAACCGACAAGTTCCGAGGCGGGAATTCCAAATTTGTTTTCCTTTTTTCCAGTCGTTATTTTGGCATGTGTTTCAGCATCCACATCGGGATTGACCCTGAAAACAATCCGGGCAGTTTTACCCAGTTCATCCGCAATATCGTTAAGCTGCAGCAACTCCGGCATCGATTCAACATTAAACATATGTATACCCGCCTGGAGGGCCATTTTTTGTTCAGCGGCGGTTTTTCCTACGCCTGCATACACCACGCGCGAAGTATCTCCTCCGGCCTTTATGACCCGCTGCAGTTCTCCTCCAGAAACAATATCAAATCCACAGCCGCTGGACGCAAGGGAATTAAGAATCGCAAGGTTGCTATTGCTTTTAACAGCAAAACAGATCATATGTTCAAAATCTTCCAGCGCATTTTTAAACTCTTGAAGACGTCCCAGAAAATGATTCTCGCTATAAATATAGAGCGGTGTAGCGTGTGTTTCAGCCAGTTTTTTAACGGAATGGTTTTCACAATAAAGCTGCCCGTCTCTAAACTCAAATCCCTCGGGTAACATTCTTACTCATCCTTTTATACAATTTAATATTTTTTATAGATAGTCCCTGTCCAGCAACCAGGTCCGCGCGGCATCAATCTGATTTTTTACGGACACCGGACCGGTCCCCCCGGGCAAATCGCGCCGGGACAGACTGGCGGCGGGGCTGAGCAGTTCAAAAAGATCCTCTTCGAATTGTTTATTTACCGCATGGTAATCGGAAAGATCGAGTTCTTCCAGCCTCTTGTCCTTATTGATCGCCATCAGAACAATTTCACGCAATTGATTGTGGGCTTTGCGGAAAGGAACCCCTTTTTCAACCAGATAATCGGCGAGGTCGGTCGCTTCGGGGTATCCCTTTTCCAGTGCTTCGCTCATCCGCTCGGAATTAAAACGCATGGTTTCAACCATACCCGCCAGCAATGGCAGCCATTCTGAAACACAATCAATCGCCGAAAAAAGATGCACCTTATCCTCCTGAAGGTCCCGATTATAGGTGAGCGGCTGGGCTTTAAGCACAGTCAGCAAACCGTGCAGGGAGGAAATAGGCCGCGCGGTGCGGCCACGGATCAATTCTGCTATATCCGGATTTCTTTTCTGGGGCATAATACTGCTACCGGTTGTAAACTTATCGTCGAATTCACAAAATCCAAAGGATGGGGACGCCCAGATGATCCAGTCCTCGCAGAGCCTCGAAGCATGAATACCAAGCTGGGAGAGAGCGTGCAGGATATCAACCATGAAATCCCGCTCCGAAACAGCATCCAGGCTGTTTTCGCTGATCCGGCTGAATCCAAGCTCCTGGGCCAATTGTTCTCTATTTATAGCCAGCCCTGATCCGGCGAGGGCTCCGCTACCCAGAGGCAAAACATCGACCGCATCGAAACAACTGCGCAGACGCCTGAAGTCCCGTTTTAACTTCTGGAAAAAAGCCATCAGGTAATGGGCCAGGCTAATCGGCTGGGCCGGCTGTAGATGAGTAAAACCGGGCATATATGTTTCTTCGTTTTTTTCGGCCTGATCCAGAAGTTGTTTCATAACCCCGGTGACATTTTTTTGCAGTTCAATCAGCACATCACGCAGATAAAGTTTTACATCCACCAGCACCTGATCGTTGCGACTGCGGCCAAAATGCAGCCGGGCCCCGGTATCACCGAGCCGGTTGATCAGTATTGATTCAATATTCATATGAATATCTTCCAGTTCCGGATCCAACTCAAGTTCTCCGGAATCCAGTTCCTCTTTTATATTATCCAGTTCCCGGTTTATACTTTCCCTCTGCTGATCGTCTATAGCACCGGCTTCTTCTAACGCCGCGGCCCAGGCTTTCGATGCCCGGATGTCATAAGGATAAAGACGGTAGTCTATCTCCAGAGAAGAGGTGAATTTGAGCAACTCACTGGAAGGTTCAAGCTCACTTCCGGAACGCCAGAGGGTCATTGTCTCGCCCGTCCAACTACCTTGAGCGGAAGACCCCACAGTTCAACAAAACCTTCGGATAGCGACTGGTCGAACTCATCGTCTTCTTCGTAGGTAGCCAGTCCGCGGTCATAAAGTGAGTTAGGACTGCGGCGTCCCTGAACCGTCGCACTGCCTTTATAAAGTTGGATACGCACTTCCCCGTTCATATCCTTCTGGGCCTCATTAATAAGCGCATCAAGACTTTCGCGCAGCGGCGAAAACCAGAGCCCGTTGTAAACAAGCTGAGCATAGCGCAGGGAAACTTCCTGCAGGTAATGATAAATATCACGTTCAAGAACAAGGTCCATCAAAGCCTGGTGGGCCCTGTGAAGAACTGTCCCACCCGGAGCTTCGTAAATTTCGCGCGACTTAAGTCCCACAAGTCTGTTCTCCACCATATCGATCCTTCCCACACCATGGGCACCGGCCCGGCGATTCAACTGCTGGATCAGATCAACAAGTTCCATTTCTTCTCCATCCAGGCTAACCGGACGGCCGGCCTCAAATCCGACAACAATTTCCTCCGGTTCGTCGGGGGCCTGGCGGGGAGAATCAGTCATCAGATATATATCTTCGGGCGGAGCCTTCCAGGGATCTTCCAGGGGTCCACATTCAATACTTACCCCCCAGAGGTTCAGGTCGTAGCTGTAGGGTTTTTCAGCAGTAACCTCAATCGGAATACCTTTTTCTTTTGCATATTCAATCTCCGCATCGCGACTGCCCAGTTCCCATTCACGCACAGGTGTAAAAGCCTGGATATCAGGATTAAGCGCCCGGGCGGATACTTCAAACCGGACCTGATCATTACCTTTCCCGGTGCTCCCGTGAGCAACAGCATCCGCACCGTATTCACGGGCCACTTCAACAAGATGTTTAGAAATCAGCGGACGACCAAGAGCTGTAGCCAGCGGATAACCGTTTTCATATATAGACTGCGCTTTGAGACCGCGCAGCACATATTCTTCGGCAAATTCCTTTTTCAGATCTTTAATTACAATATCAGAAGCGCCGGCCACCTCGGCCCGCTCGCGCAGCGGTTCCAGGTTTTCCCCCTGACCCAGATCGGCCGCAAAAGCAATAACCTCACAGCCATAGTTTTCTTTCATCCAGTGGACAATAACCGAAGTATCCAGCCCACCACTGAAAGCAAGCACAACTTTATTCACATCTCGTTTTTTAGACATCGTTAAAAAAACCTCCATTTGATCTATATATACTTTACTTATGTTCAACAATTATCACTATTAAAAAGTTGTTTTAAGACGTTCAAATAAACAATTTTCCCGTCCTTGAGATGGGATAATTATGCCTTCTAACCCGTTAAATTCCAAGTAAAGTATCCGTATAATCCGACCCACAGGAGAACAATTCACCTGCCATACAGTCGGACATTATCTTCCCGGATTAATCCTCGTGTCCGATACCTTGTGTAAAAAAATATAACGCGGGGGAGGAAAAGGATAACTAAACCGGGACTGTTTTATACAAAATGTTCATTCATATCTGTGGTATTATCCCGCTTTTATTTTATGAGCGGGCAGGACGGGCTGGGCCAGAATTTTATAACAAAACCGAGGGAGGTTCTTTTTTCATCGTAGAACTGGCCCAACGGAAGTGGCCCGTCAAAAAAGAACAGACTGACGGAGAGAGCATCGCTGCCAAAATAACGGCCGGCCTGAACCATGACCGATGAATTCCAGTTATTTCTTTCCAGGGTTCTAAAATTAGAACCCAAAAACCATTTTCCCCAGAAATGTGAGAATCCACCCAGAAACACAGTATTCCCTCTTCCGGTGTAATATTAAGGGCATATTCACCGCCCACAAAAGCTCGACCGGACGGAGAATATTCCCAGAAATAAGTACCCCTTATGGATTCATGACTGAAAGAAATTCGCGGGCGGCCGGTTCTTTCAGAAAATTCATCACCGAGATGTGAACTAACATGAAAAAGTTCTATTCTACCCCCGTGGGGGCCATTTGATATTTCCAGTGGGAAACCTATATGATAATCGGAACTCACAAGCTCGTAATCGTCCGGACTCTCCTGGAACATGCTAAAGACCCCGCCTTCCATGGACAGCTGGTAACGAAATTTATCCCCGTTCCAGCGGGCTATACCAAACCTTTGAGTTAAACCGGCCTCACCACCAAGTAATTCCTTTCCCTCGTCTTCGTTTTCCACTACGAAGACCCTCATATAATTCCGGGGAGTTCGAGGATCACTCAGGGGGGGAGAAACAAGATTGCTACGAGGATACCACTGGACGGCTTCGGCCGTAGAAAAAGAAAAAACCGATCCCAGGCAGGCAACCAGAATTAAAAACAACCATCTGTCAGAGTGACTATTCATTATTTTTCATCTCTCCCCTGAGAGACAGAATCTGGTTATCAATATTTCACTGACTAAGGTTTGATTCACAAATATTTTTAATTGATATCCGAAAAATTATATTCCCCGCAATCGCTGCACTTATAATGGTAGAAATGAACTCGTCCCCCGCAATCCGGGCAGGTCCAGCGCTCTCGACGAATTTCTATAAACTTTTCAGGACCTAACTTTTTTATCTTTTCGGCGCTGGTCGTAAGTTCATGTCTGTATTTGAATTTGGATTCACCGGGGTGAGAATCGATCAGTTTTTTGTTCACCAGTTCACAGGGAAAATAATCGCAGCAGGCGCAGTAGGAGATCTCTTTTTTCAGGTAGCAGCAATTTCTTATCTTGCAGCCCCACTTGCTTTTACGGGACTGGTCCTTCTCTTCGGAGGCACAGCCCCGACAGCTTTTTTCAAAGGACGGGCAGGCCCCACAGAAAACACCACAGGGAGCAAGCTCTTCGCGTCTCACTATCATCCGTTTAACTCCCTCTGAGTTGGGTTCCTCTGAATCGAAACATTAGCTCCATAGAAAAACACTGATAATTTTCTTGTGATTCGATTATAGACAGTCGCGAGCTCTCAAACAAGGTATATTTAAATCCCATTTCAAACACTTTTCCACGCTGGCTATCGCCATAAACAATTTGAAGGCTCATATCGGATTATTTACAAAATTAAAAAGAACCAAATTGATGTGCTCTCTGTGATTCACTCAGCCAAAAACGGTCCCGATGATTACTCTTGATTTCATACTTTGAATAATATCAATTGACTCAAGTCCGTAATACTCGTCTGTCTGTCATTCCCGGGCTTGACCCGGGAATCCATTTTGACGTGGACCTTCATTTTTCACTCAATTCAGTTAATCCTGGCCTTGGCCTCGTCACGCAGTCACAAGTCCGAAAATAAATGACGAAAGATACCGCCGCACCTTTAAAGTCCTGCGTGCACTGTTTCAGATAAATCAAACTATTTCTATGATTTGATCTTGAGGCTATCGCTTCCTGAGCGCTATCTGGAAATTTGGTTTTTCAAATCTTCCGGCCTGCTTCCCGATTATTCATTTTGAGCTTTTTAACAACTTTCCCCCCAAAAATTTTTCGATATTTTGCAATAACTTAATAAGTTAAAATACGATATCCGATTTAGATTTAGTGCCGCGTGCTGCTTAATTAGTTCCTAAAGTCCTCGTACGATACGTTTTTTCTCTGCTGGTGGGCCAGGTCGAAAGTGTCTGGAAGTTCTCCCGCTTTCCCTGCCATGCAGACGCTTCCTCCTTCAACACCTCGACTATTTCCCAGCCTTTTTCCTTACAGATTCGCTCAAGCTCCGGCGGCTGGTTGGAAACGGACTGTTCCGTGGATGATACCCGCAGGTAAATAACGGCTTGTTTATTCAAAATTAATACCCTTCTTACATTTTTACGATGGACCAGGTGAGTCAGGTCCTAAATCTTGTTCGGGTTCATTTTTCTCATTTGGTTCTTCGCCAAATTCATTAAATAATTCTTTAAATGCCCCCTGTTCTTTGTTTTCCTTTTTTTCGGTCAATTCAATAATTTTTTCTTGTGGGGAAGGCTCAGTATCATATCCGACTCCCGTTACAACTACCCACCTGGGGGGCTTCAAATCCTTCGATTTTTCTAAAACTAATTTAATTTTTTCTTTTTGTAGATTTAAGTCATACCCTTGCAACCATCGGTAACAAACTTGTTCTGACAAATGCCATGAGGATTCCAAAAGTAATCTACTATTAGTTCCAAGAGCGCCGGGGAAATAAATTGGGACACATTTCCCCAAAAAATGAATTGGATCATATAAAAGAAGAAAAGAATATGGGAGTTCTTCTCTTATATCTTCAAGCTGAGTATATTCAGCATTACCTAATTTTATTGCCTCAAATTTCCCAAATAAATTTTTGTTATGCTTTAAAAAAAACTCGGTTTGAAGTTTGGCAATTTTTGCTTCTAAGGCCCCAATTCCAATAAAGTAATCCTCCGTGTCCCCTTTTTTAAATTTATAATGAACCAAAAAACAAATATCTCCAAATCGGTAGTGGGATTTTCCTCCATTTTAATAAAAGTCGAAGTTTACTTTATAGGGTGTACCATCGTCTTTTGCTATATTAAGAGATAAAGTTTGTTCTCGCAATTTTGTTATCAAAAATTTTGTTAGAGTTTCCTCGTTCCAATAAATATCCGGTTCATTTAATCCTTCCAATATCGCTTTTTTAAAACCTATATCTACTGCTTTCTCAATTGTTTCAAGATTATTGTCTTCATCCTTAATTCCATTTACTGCACCTTCAATGATGTTCTTTCTTAGTCTTTCGATTTCTTGTTTATACTTCTCTCCCTTTGAACTTCGTTTTGAATTTCTAGAAGCTCTTGAGTTTCTTCGTTTCTTTTCTTCTCCGTTCACTTTTTTTCCTCTCTGTCATGATTTTCAGCTATAACATTTACTCCCAAATTACTCCCAAATACTCCCAAATTGGCCCAAATTAGTCTTTTATAACATTAGAACCTTCCAATGAAATTTTAGCATAAAAAAATAATCTCTATAGTACGCAGTCC
>CAYTSZ010000064.1:0-9720 GCA_964440635.1 uncultured bacterium | reverse complement strand
CACCCCCCTTTGTGTTTCCCCCCGTCAAGGGGGGAAAGTTTTTGGAGTGGACTCAATAATGAAGATTTGAAATTTTTAATTCTATCACCACAGGGGTGCACTTATGAGTGACGCCGAAACCGGTGAAGAGACTCCCATTGAAGAACAGGTTGCTCTTGATATAGACGAAGATGAATTGCGTGCGCTCGAGGATGAACTTTTTGACCTCGAAGACGATCTCATCGCAATGCAGGGGACAACTATTCGGTCCAATGAGCAGGAAGAAGAGGAAGAAGAGGATGAAATCCTTGATGTCTACACTTATAATAAGCCGGCTGAAAAAGAAGAGGAAGAAGAGGAGTCTGATGAAAAAAGCGAGCAGAGTCTTGAAGAACAGATAGAAGATTTTGCCAGAAGAATGCAGGATCTGCGGGAAGCCAAACCCGGCCAGCTTTTAGCCGCCGATCTGCGGGAGAACGATGAACCTCAGTTTGAGGCCGGGCAGTATGTTCTCGAAGCGGACGGTGGGCGCCGTTTGTATGCCGGCCGGCCCGGGCAGGTGGTCTGGTTCGGGGATACCGTAAATGTTTTACCCATCTATCACGTGGACGGGGATGTTGATGCGGATACCGGAGACGTGAGATACGATGGGAACGTATTTATCGGAGGAATGGTGCAGGACAACAGGTTTATTGAAGCACGGGGGAATATATGGGTGATGGGCGGGATTGGCCGGGCCAATCTTAAAGCCAGTGGAGATATAATTGTCCGGGGGGGAATAAAAGGCAGTGAGAAACACCGGATTCAGGTTCACGGTAACCTTTTTGCCCGGTTTGCAGAAAATGCCCACATAAAAGCCGGCCAGAATGTGATAATCAACGAAGTATCCATGCACAGCACAATTGAGGCCAGTAAAGGTCTTTATCTTACCGCCGACAACGGAAACATTCTTGGAGGGGAACTCAATGTAGGAGAAATTATCTCCTGTCAGAATCTCGGTTCTTCCACTTATCCTGAGACTATTGTGAGAATGGGAGCTCGTGGTGTGCTCCAGCAGGAACTTGAGACATTAGAAAAAAAACGGAAGATTTTTGAAGAAGACGAAGAAAAATACTCCAAAAACGTTGACAAACTAAAGCAGAAAAAAGAGGAAGAGGGTGGGCTTCCACCCCGCGATGAGGAGAGACTGCGCACCATGCAGTTTGAACTCACTCATACCCGCGAGGATCTTCAGCAGACAAAACATCGTATAGAAGAGATCCAGGAAGAACTGGAAAGTGAAGTGAAAAGGGAGATCCTGGTCCGAGGTACGGTTTACCCGGGAGTTGATTTGCACATAGGAACAATCCGGGAGCCGGTGGAGGAGGAGCGCAGCCACTGTGCTATTTCTGCGGAGGGAGCGGAAATTAAGTTCGACGGTTACCATGAACCCGAGGAACTTGATTTTGCTGCGGAGCTGGGTATTGACATGGATGAAATGGAGGCAAAACATTCTTTGCCCGACCTCGAAGATGTGCGCAAAAATATTATTTTCAGGGAGGAAAAACCTCTTTTTAACCGTCAGGATCAATTAAAAAGGCTTTTAGGTATTGGAGAAGATGAAGATATTGTTATGCTCTCGAGAAATAAAGACGAAGAGGAGGAGCCAAAACCGGAATCGGGGGAAGAAGAGGCGGAGGGGGAGGAAAATACCACCCCCGGTGGCTTTAGACCTACAACCTGGTGGGTTATAAACGTCAGAGCTGGCGAGAATAAACGAAGTGTTGAGCGTTATTTTGATGATACTAAAACAGATTCGGTAAAAGTGCGCTGTGAAAATCCAAAAAAAGGCCTGGAGCGGGCTGCCAAACATTTCGGGCTTCCACCGGAGGATCTGGCGGTTAAAATTCTGGAAAAGGGTGAACCGGGTTTCCTTGGTTTTGGTAAAAAAGACTATCTGATCAGAGTTGTGAAAAAAGAACTTCTGGAGGAAGAAAAACAGAAAGAAGCCGGTAAGAAAATGGAGTCTTTTGATCTTCTCGCTGAAGCGGCCGAAGAATCGGATGTTGCAGGTTTTATTAATCTTGAAAATTTACCCGAAGGTTTAAAGTTAACAGTATACCCCCCCCAGGGTCATGGCTTACCTGTTACACTCGAGCAGGTTCGAAGCGAACTTAAAGAAAATAATTATACTCAGAATATTGACTGGGTTAAGGTCGAGGAAATGGTTGAAAAGCAGGAGGGGGAACCGGAAATAATCGGTCCCCGCCAGCGTGACCCCAAGATCGACGGAAGTTTCAGTGTCACCTTGAACGAAAGCCAGACTGAAGCGTTGCTTTCGGTTATTCCTCCTAAACCGGAAGGAGTGGCGGTGACTAAAGAGGAGGTTATAGATTACCTTGAAACTGAGGATATAGATTATGATTCAGAAGAGGTGGATCGGGTTTTTGAGGAAGAACTATTTGAAGAAGATATATTGATCGCCGAGGGCAGAGAACCGGAACCCGGTCGCGATGCCGAACTTGATTTTAAGGTTGATATCGTGGAAAAAGAGGAAGAGGAGGAAAGCGAAGAAAGAGTTGATTTCCACAGGGGAAAAGAAATAATAAGCGTTAAAGAAGATGATGTCCTGGTGGAGATAATTCCGGCTACCGAAGGGAAAGAAGGAGTTACTGTCTATGGAGAAAAAATACCTCCCGAACCCGGAGAAGATGTGGAAATATCCGCCGGTGAAAACACCAGGATGTCTCCGGATGGTCTGAAATTAATTTCAGAAAAGGAAGGAAGAGCTCGTTATAAAAACGGGGAGGTCTGGGTTGAACCTGTATTTATTATCGAGGGGGACCTGGATTATGAGGTTGGTAATATTAGCTTTGAAGGTGTAGTGATTGTTAAAGGAATGATCCTGGATGGATTTGAAGTAAGGGCCTCCCAGAGGGTGGAGGCCGAAGCAGTGGGTAAAGCCCATATTAAAAGCGGGGGTGATGTTGTTCTATCGAAGGGATTTGTCGGCCGGGGGGAAGGGATCATTGAAGCGCGGGGGAATATTTTTGCTAAATATCTCGAGAATTGTGCTGTCAAATCGGGAGGCAGTGTTATTGTTGAACAGTCGATAATGCACAGCACTGTGGATGCAGAAGAATATGTAATTCTTGAAGGTCAGCGCCGTGCCAGTATCGTCGGTGGACTGACCAGAGCCGGCAAAGCCATCTCCGCCCGGGAAATAGGGGCAAAAATGGCAGCCAAAACAGAAGTGGAGGTGGGGATCAGTCCCAAAATAAGAGACAGGGTTTCGGAGATAGAAGATGAAATACAGAAGCAGAAAGAAAGATTGGAAAAAATAAGAGTAGGGTTAAAAGGATTGGTTGAACAGGCCAAAAAAATGGGGGGGATGGAAAATCTGCCCGAAGACAAGCAGGAACAAAGAAAACAGCTTGCTGCGCGCGCCAGGGCGATAAAAAAGAAGATGGAAAATCTTCAGGGAGAATTGAAAGAACTTCATAATGAAGTCCAGGCCAGTGAAGGTGGGGAGATCATTGCGTCGGAAAAAATACTTGCCGGGGTTAAAATTACCGTACAAACTGCCACTCTCTATCTCACACAGGATGAGAAAGAAGTAAGGTATTTGCTTGATGACGGGGAACTAACCAAAGGGGCTTATAAATCCCTGGAGGTGGAAATCGAGCGTCCAGAATAGAAATTAAAGCGCTTTTTACTTTCCGGTTGTCAAAATTATCGCAACCCAAAACAGTTTTTTTCAGGATGCTTTTTGCATATTTGCTTCCTCAGCTTTTTCTTGCGGCCAAACATACACGTAACGTTTGCGCCACTGCTCCAGTCGTTCTATCTCCCGGCGGCTTAGTTCCTGTCCCTCGTGCAGCAGAGGACATCCGTCGGAAGAATATACCGTGCGGGCCAATACCATCCCTGGTTCAAGCTGACGGATCCGTTTTTGCAGCGCCGCTTTTTTGGCCATTGTTTTCCGACCTCCCTGTGTCTGATTTTTTGCCTGTTATCATATAATAAAGCAATTTTTGTTCCTGTGTTATTCCTGCCGCCGAATATAGGGGGTTATTCAATAAATTTGGCCCTGAATGGCAAATATGATCCACCTCGGCGCAGCTATCCATTGAAGAAATAAATAAACATGACTAATTGTTGTAATAATGCTGGAATAAAATAGTTATTTTCGGTCGGAGAATATATTCTTAGCGGTGGTTATAAATTACCGGTTCAGTATAAAGTGGGTAATAAATACCCGACGGATTGTTTTCGATAGGTCGACGTTTGGTTGTGAACGGGTAATTTTAAGGTTAATTATTTGGAGATAAAAGGTTAGAATATATTTTTACCTTAAATTTAAAAAAGATTTACTGGAATCATCTTATTTTTAACTCGAGTTTGCGGATACTCAGAGGAGATATATAATGGAACTAAAAAATGTCCTGGCCATAGTAATCTGTATCCTAATATGTTTGTTAATGTCAGTCACAGTGATGAGTGCCGGCCCTCAAAATGTACAATCGGTGGAGGTAGACCATGGAGAGCTTAACCATCCCGCCGAGGAGGTATATAGACGGTTTGGAGTCGGCGAAAAAATTAGACTCCGGGTGACTTATATGGGACTTACCGCCGGCTATATAAACATAAAAACTGACTCCACGCAGATTAAAGGTCGCCCGGTGTATCAACTAAAAATGACAGCACGCACCCAGGGGATGGTGGAATGGTTTTATACGGTTAAAGATACACTGGTGAGTTATATGGATGTCAGAGGTTTGTTTTCCTGGGGCTATGATTATCATAAAAATCATAATAAAGAGAAGGCAGTAGAGGAGGTTCGCTATTCCCCTAAAGAGGGTTTTGTTCTTCGCGGCGGCAAAAAAGATGGTGAGATAGTACCTTATACCCAGGATGTTCTTTCCGCTGTTTTTTACCTGAGAACTCGTAACCTGAAAGTCGGGGATGTGCATTCTTTTCCCGTCCACGTGGATGATGATAACTATCAATTGGAACTGACGGTGGAGGCAGTGGAGAAAGTTCCCACCAGTGATGAGGGCTGGGTTGATGCTTTTCGGATTGTGCCGCGTCTGCAGGATACCGAAGAACAAAAAAAATTAGAAGAAAAAATCAAGGATAATTCTTCCGGTATCAGGATCTGGATCAGTAAAGACTCCCGGCGGATCCCTCTGCAGGTGGCGATCCCCGCCCGGGTGGCTTCCCTTTACGGTTATCTCGACAGTTATACACCCGGCGAAAAGGTGAAATAACTATTAAAAGTGAGGGGAGGTTGTCGTTTGTTTTTCTTCTGTTTATTTTTCTTGTAGTTTCCGGCTGTGGATTGTTTACCGATAATCCACACGACAGTTGGGTTATGATTTCCGAACATCGTGAGAAGAAAATTGGAGAGAATGGAGACAAACAGCTAAGCGAAAATATTGGTTTTTATGAATCCGATACTCTTACCACCTATGTTCAAGGTGTCGGTTCCCGTCTCGCGCTCTATTCGGATCGTCCACAGCTAGATTTTAAATTTAAAATTCTTGATACCTTCCTTGTTAATGCACTTGCCCTGCCGGGAGGATATGTTTATATAACCCGGGGCCTTCTGAAGGAAATTGATGACGAGGCTGAACTGGCCGGGATTATGGCCCATGAAATAGCTCATGTGACGGCCTATCACGCTGTCAAAAGGACCCAGCTTGCCATATCCAGTATAATAACGGCTGTGGCTGCGGCCGGCGAGACCGGCGGTCGGAGTGTACCGGGGGGGTTGATGGCCACAGACATGATGACCAGGGGATACACACGAACCGCCGAGGATCAGGCGGATAAACTGGGGATGCGCTACGCTGCTGCGGCCGGTTATGATTCCCGCGGACTTATTCGGGCGCTCGAGAGATTAAAAGAGTTAAGCAATGAGATTCCGGACGAGGAAGTGCTGTTTTTGCGGACCCACCCTTATCTTGAGGACCGGATCAGACAGGGCGATCTGCGTGATTTCAGCTACTACAGGGAGAAAAATGATACGCCTATTATAAACTCCCGCCGCTATCAGCGTTTTTGCCGCCGTCACCTGTTCACCGCCGCCGAAGAAGTTGTGCTGGGTAGACTTGATCAACTTGTAAGCGCCTATAAGAATCAGGATACCGATGGCATAAAAGTTCTGTTGCATGAAAAGTTTAAAGTGGGCAGCGATGATGCACGGGACCAGAAGAAATTTTTGCAAGAATTAAGTCAGCGATTTGAATCGATAGATAAGATAGAATACAATTATAATCTGATGGATCTTGAGGTCGGGGATACCGAGGCCCGGATTGTCTACAGTTATAAGGAAAAAAACTGGTTGGAAGATAAAGAAAAACCGATTCTAATCAGGAATTACCAGGAGTTTATCTGGAGACGAGAGGAAGACGAATGGAAATTAATGAGACTCCGCTGAGGAGAACAAAATCCGTTCTGCTCAAAGCACTCTGTGATATATTGCGCCCGGTTATAGTTGACCTTGTAGTCCTGGACCTGTTTGCAGGTTCCGGGCGGGTGAGCCGGGCCCTGCTGGATGAGGGAGCATCGCAAGCTTACTGCGTGGACCTTCGCCAGCCCACCGTTGATGACGAAAATATAAAATGGTACAGTCAGGATGTGGAGAGCTTTTTGAATTACGGCCCGCCGGAACCGGTGGGGCTTGTTTTTATGGATCCACCTTATGATATGGGCTATCCCCCCCGGTTGTTAAAAAAACTGGCCGACTGTTCCTGGTTGAAAAAAGAGGCGATTATTGCGGTTGAAACCCGGGCGGGAGTCGAAGAACTTCCGGCGGTGGTCGAGGATAAATTTTACCTGATGCGTCGACGTCGCTATGGAGGCAGCATGCTCTGGATTTATCAGGCCGATCGTGAAAATCCGGTCGAAGAAGAACTGCCACAGGATGCTATTGACGATGAATAAAAAACTTAAAAAACTGTTTTTTCTTCTGGATAAAAAAAAATATCATATCGCAGTGGCCGAATCATGTACCGGTGGTTTGCTGGGAGCAAAAATAACCGACCGTCCTGGTAGTTCCCGTTATTTCATGGGAGGAATAATAGCTTACTCCAATAAAATTAAAAAATCCCTGCTTGGTGTTGAAGAAGAACTTCTGGCCCGGCATGGAGCGGTCAGCAAACAGGTGGCCGGGCGGATGGCGACAGGTGTTCGCAAATGCTTTGATACCCCTTTTTCTATCTCTACAACCGGTATTGCAGGTCCCGGTGGAGGCAGCAAGGAAAAACCGGTGGGCCTGGTTTATATTGGAATTTCCGCTCCGTTTGGTACCAAAACTGTGAAAAATATTTTTGAAGGTGATCGCCAGCAGGTGAGAAAGCAGACCGTAAATACTGCCCTGGATCTTGCAATCCGGAATATTGAACACAGTTCATAGTTTTTCGTTAAAATCAAAACCTGTTTTTAACGCAGAGGCGCAAAGACGCAGAGAAAAGAGAAAACGCAGGAAGAAACTTTAACGGCAGATTCGCAGTTGTTATTTTGTGCAAAAATACCGAAACTTTCATATAATCTATGTAGTCTTAAAGATTAGTTTCTGTGGCTTGTTTATCACTCTGAAAGGGTGGTTTGATGCGTTTGTTTCTGGGTATTCCCTGTACGGAGTCTGTGGCGTTTGAACTGGCGGAAGCTTTTCAAGAATTAAAAGAGATTGAAGGATTGAAACCGGTGGATGTGGAAAATTATCACATTACTGTTAAATTTATCGGTGATGAGGGGCTGGATTTTTGCAGACGGCTTGATTCTGGTCTTCAGAGAATGTTGCCCGTGGCCGGCCCTCTGCAGTTAAAATTAAAACATGTGGGTGTATTTCCCAATATGGGCAATCCCCGGGTTATCTGGGGCGGGGTCAGATCCCGGCAGGAACTTGTTGAGCTTAATGAAGCGGTGGAAAAAATAACCTCCGACCTGGGTATCAAAGAAGAAAAGCGTGATTATCATCCTCATGTCACAATCGGGCGCTTAAAAAAACCACCTGCTGACAAACATATGCTTGTTGACTGGCTTAAAAAATATGGCAGTGAGGAATTCGGTCAGTTCCGGGCTTCTTATCTTGTTTTATATGAAAGTGAACTGACCGCCGACGGGCCTGTTTATAAGGAGATAATGAAATGGCCGATATAAAAAAAGTATTTCTGGTTTCCCTGTATAATAAAGAACCCTACCGGGACTGGCTTGAGGAACTTGCCGCCCGAAACGAATACGAAATAATAGCCAGCGCCGGCACCGCAAACTGGTGTGATTCGCTGCGAATTGAGTGTAAGACCGTGGAGGAGACTTTTGGAATTTCTCCCCGGCTGGACGGTAAAGTCAAAACCCTCCAGCCTGACATCTATACTGCAATTATGGCTTCGAACCGGGAAGAATTACCCGAAGGAATACCGTTGATTGCAGGAGTCTGCATTGATTTGACCCCGCCGGAAGCATCCCGGGGGGATGATTTTGAAAAGGTAGATATCGGAGGAGTGGGCCTGCTCAGGGCTGCTGCTAAAAGTTATAAAAACGTGGAGGTCATTGCTTCTCCTCGAGCCGCCCGGTTTGCCAGTGAAAAATATCCTCTCGCCGAGGCGGACCGAAAACATCTGGCTGCTCTGGCCATCGAACAGACTCTGCGCTATGATAAAAGTTTTTTATCACGTTTAAAACCTGATATAAAATCACCGCTCGCTGAGCGCCTCTCGCTTGACCCGGTCCGGCCGCTGCGTTATGGTGAAAATCCTGCCCAGTCGGCCTACATAGCGGCGGATCTTTTTTCAGATAAACAGTTGCCCTTCAGTCAGCTTGCCGGCGCCGGGCTTTCCTATACCAACTGTCTTGATCTGGAGGCGGTAGCCCGCCTCGTGCGTCCTGCCGAAGAGTATGAAGTCGGGGTGGTTAAACATACCAATCCCACCGGCTGGGCTATAGGTTCTGATGGTTTAAACACGGTTAAAAATGCCTGGGAGGGTGATCCCAAGAGTGCTTACGGCGGTTTCATGGCCCTTAATAAACAGGTTGATCTTAGCCTGGCCGAACAGATAGTCGGCTATTTTCTGGAGGGAGTGGTTGCTCCTTCTTTTACTGCAGATGCACTGGAAAAGTTGAAGGACCGCGAGCGCCTGCGGGTAATTGCCTGGCCGGCTGACTTCAAAAAAGAACCGCCTGAATCCCTGCGGACATTTGCGGGGGATTTTTACCTCTGCCAGAGTACCCTGGCGGCAGATGATATGGAATCAAGCTGGAAAGTTGTCTCAAAACGCCGCCCGACGGAAAAACAGCTTATCGGTTTAAAACGCGCCTGGGGGCTATGCAGCCACGTTACCAGCAACTGTGCCGTTATTGCCGGTGAGGATATGGTTTACGGCGTCGGTGCCGGCCAGCAGAGCAGAGTGGATGCCGTTGAACTGGCCGTGACTAAATATGAACGCTACCACGACCAGAAAGATCCGCTGGTTTTAGCCTCGGACGGATTTTTCCCTTTCCCGGACAATATAGAGATAGCCGCCGGGGCCGGTGTCGATGCCGTTATTGCCCCCGGTGGCTCTATTCGCGACAAGGAAGTAATAGCGGCGGCCGACAAAAATGATATAGTTCTCCTGTTTGCATCAGAACGAGTGTTTAAACACTGAACCAAAAAAATAAACCCCGAAAAGGTTATTTCTAACTTAGACAATTAGAAAATTTTCGAAGTGTCTAAGTTGGGCGGGGTGGGATATTCGGGGGTGGATAGGAGAGGGATTG
>CAYTSZ010000063.1:0-9930 GCA_964440635.1 uncultured bacterium | reverse complement strand
AGGTAACAGTGACTATGGAATAGAAAGTAAAAACTCTAAATACTGTACTTCAGTAAATAACCATTTCGCAAACATTAGCAACGATGGCATAAGGCTTCAAACCGGCAGTGACGGCTGGCATCTGGAGCAAAATCTTATCCATTCAAGTGGCCAGAACGGAATTAAGTTAATGAGCAGTAAAAACATAACCCTGACTAAAAACACCTCCCGTAATAACGGAGCTTATCAATTATATATAGACTCCGGAGCAATCAATCCTGTGTTTGGAACGAACAACTTTATCAATGCTGATACGTCAACCGGTCTTGTATATTCAGAAATCACCACAGATACTCTCAGCATGAGATACAACTGGTGGTCTACTGCTGACGAACAGATTATTTTAGATAATCTTGACGGTGTTGGAAGTGATTCCGTAATATTTAAACCTTTCAGACTGGGAATTGCAGACACATATGGCTATGTAATAGTTCCAGAAATAAACGGCTGGGATCCCGAATCCCCAAGTGAAGAAGATACATACGCTAGTTTAAGCTGGGAACAATCAGAATACGATATCGAGGGAAAAACGCTCGGCGGGGATTTTCAAGAATACCGTATTTACAGGACAAAATATGACACTGTAACCGAATGGAAAAATGGTACCAATTTAATTGGTACCACCGCCACTGAAGATTACGAGGATACCACTGTAAACAGGTCTGATACCTATTACTACCGGTATACTGCCGTGGCTGTTCCCTCCCAAAACGTCTACGAAAACGAATCCTGGTTCAGTAAGCCCGAAAAAGTCGTCATGCCTCCGGCCACCATAGGTATCACACAGCCCGACAGCGGTCTGATAACGAACGCTGATTCGATTACCGTAAACGGCACCGCACTGCTTGCGGTGGAATCTGACTCTATGCAGATATTTGTCAATAACATACTGCAGGATTCATTTGTGGTCGGAGTTCCCCGCGATACCTGGACAGTAGATATTGGCCTTGTATCCGATACTGTAAACAATATTCGTGTAGAAATCTACCGGGACGGGCCGGGCCAGTATATTATGGACGCTGATTCAGTAACCATATACGTCGACCATACCGCCCCGGATACTGCGGTCCTGACGGAACCACAGGATAATCTTGATACTCATCCCGGGACTATAACTTTCGGCTGGGAGGACACATTTGACACCTTCCTTTCCGAGTCTGTCAGTGTCGATACATATCAGTTCCAGTTAAGCACCGTTAGTTCGTTTGCTACTCTGTGGGACATTCAAATTCTCAGCGATACAAGTCTGAGCAGGACTCTGGCCGGCGACACCACCTACTACTGGCGGGTAATCACTTATGACCGGGCCGGAGATACAACCGTCTCCGACAGCCGCAGCCTGTTCGTTTATAAACCGCTCAGTTTTGACACCGCAGCCTTAACAGTAACCGACGGCACAGACACACTCTACTATGACAACCTGAACGGAGACTCGGCTCTTTCTCACGATTCTACCCATATAGTTACTATCTCAGTGGAAAACTCCGACACCGTGACTCTCTACTATAACCTTGCCGGAACTCTGGCTGATACCACCGATACTACAGTCTCCCTCACTTTTATGGGAGATACCGTCTGGCAGGGAACTATAACTGCCGATACCACAGGGGATACGGTGAACTTCATCCTTGAGGGTATTGACAGCGCCGGTGATACCCAGGTGGAAGATAATAACGGGGCCGGATTCAAATACCGGGTTTCCTTCGCAGTATACGAACAATCAACAGGTTTCCATCCTGTCCCACGCGAACCTCTATTGGGAATCCTGCCGGGAGAAAAAAATCTCCCCTCAATATCACGCCAGCAACATTCTCTCGTTTGAAATTATCTGATGAATTAATACTTTGTTTTGAGGGATTTTTTTCCATCAAACCCTTCTAATGGTCATTCCGGCCCCCGAGCCGGAATCAAAAGGTTCTACCATCACCGTCATTCCTGGGCTTGACCCCGGAATCCATTTTGATTTTGACCGCTGGTTTTGTATTAAACTGTGAACCCAAAACAAAGAAGCATTGGCTCGCAGATAAAATATAAGCTGAAACAGAGAAGAGGGTTAAAGAGTTATATAATCAAATTCAAACAATTTTGAATTTGATCTGCGTAGATCTGCGTTAATCTGCGAGCTAAAAGGGTTTTAATGTTTTAACTAGTTTTGCTGTCATTCCGGCCCCCGAGCCGGAATCCAGCACTCAATCGGGAATCACCAGTGGAAGTTTTGTGTCCTTTTCAGTAATTTTTCGATTGAATGCTGGACGGTAATGACATACCTGTGGGAAATTCTATTTTTTCGTTTTTGATTCTTAATGTTACAATCTATTATCCTGATAATCAGAGTATACAATTCCGGTAAATAATTATCTCAAACTGTCTTTAGCTGTCGGAGGATTATAATGAAACTTTTTTTAATAATTATATTATCTTTATTCTGTATTCTACCCGCCTCACCTCTGCTGGCCGCCAAACATACGCTCAGCACCGGAATGGGGCTTAACTACATCAAATACGAAGAACCGGGGCTGATGGAACTCAGCGGGTTTCTTTATGAAGGCCGCATAAATTCTCGCCAGATATCAGGCCAGCACATGTATGAAATCGACGCCAGCCTCCAGGCGGGCAGCCTGGATTATGACGGGAAAACATGGGAAGGTACACCGGTCAAAACCGATAGTGATGACCTTATAGCAAATTTGGCTTTCTACCGCGGACTATATTACACCCGGCGCGGAAACAGTGGAGAAAATTATATTTTCGCGGGGCTGGCCGGACGCTACTGGTTTAACAATCTTAAAAGCACCTCCACCGTCAGCGCCTACGGTCGTCAAATATCTTACCTGTATCTCCCCGTTGGTATGGAAATCGGCAACTATCTAAGCAACGGCTGGCAGCATATTATAAGACTTGAATATCGTATTTTTTTACAGGGCGAGGCGAAATCAGCTCTATCTGATGCCGGCTTCAAAAGCGACGCGAGTAACAGTCAAAGCAGCGGACACGGGCTTCGGGCTGAAATGAAATGGCAAAACCCACGGGGCAGACGAGATCAATACGACATGGGATTGGCCGTCAATTACTGGGATATCGAAGACTCCGAAATGGACACCGTCGAACGCTACGACGGAAAAATTTTCAAGGTTTATGAACCCGCCAACACCACACTTACAATATCAGCTTTTGCAAACTTCTACTTCTAAAAACCCAGACACAGCAAAATCGGAAACATTTGGCTCGCAGATGAACGCGGATATACGCAGATTAACTACAAATTCTAAATCAAAAACGTAATGAACCGGATGATATAAATATAACCTAAATTGAGCGATTCTGAGCATGAGGATGTCTCACATCTTGTTTTCTCATTCTCGACAGCTTCCGGCTGTCTGCGAGGTATACAGCCATTGGCGCACCTCCTGTGCGCCAGCCCATGGCTGTATAAACCCGAAAACAAGACATGACACATCCTCACCCAGCGGGTGGGGAGGAGACACCATGTCTCTCTGACGGTATTCTGTATGTTCCAGAGCCCTGGAGGGGCTCGGTTTGGGGCATACAGACCTCACAGTGGCCTGGATGGCCACGAGAATGAGTCAGAGAGATAGGGTGTCTCCGATCAAGAACCGCTTAACTTAGGTATAATAAATAAAGGAATTCAAGAGAACCAAACGAGACTGGGTAACAGTAACTCGACAGGGTAAACAATGAGCGGAAGAGCGGAGGAGAGGATGAGTGGAGGAAAAGACAGAAAAAAGTCAATAGCTAAAATTTTAAATTGCGGCTTGGTTGTGGTATACTTTAGATGGTTTGTAAGTATATTCTTGTGGAGGAAATTTTGAGCCACCTATAATCTGCACGCCTCAAGAACTCCCGGAGGGATGAACAATGTGGAAAGATCCAATAGTTAAAAAAACTCGAGAACTCCGAAAAAAATATGCAGAACAATTCAATCATGATCCGGATCAAATTTTCGAAGACATTAAAAAAAGTCAGGCTAAGTCTGAGAAAGAATTAGTGTCATTCCCTCCCCGAAAGCCTTCTGAAAAATCAATAGCTTCACAATGATACAAAAGTCGGACGATAACCGGTGACACGCAACTAATGTGTAACGAATAAGTTTTGGCTTTATTTAATGAGAAAAGAAGACTGCGTAATATTTACTCCCCGACGAGAATAAAGTAACTAGTTTGGAAAACAAAATCACGGTGCTGGACGACTTGAAAAAAGCAGATTCAAAGAACGTGAGTGCCGGAAAACAAGCGTAACTGCGAAATCTTAAAAACCAAAAAAATTTGATTCCAGTCCGGGGGAAATACAGTTGTGAGTTGTAAGTTCCAGGTTACAAGTTCAATTCTTTTTAAACCATAAAGTCAACCTGGATTCCGGCTCGGAGGCCGGAATGACGGCGGGGAGGACTGCAATGGATTCCGGCTCGGGGGCCGGAATGACGACGGGAGGGACTGCAATGGCTTTCGGCTCGGGGACCGGAATGGCGGGCGTTGGTTCTGATTGTGAGAAAAATCACATTTTATTTCAATAAAAATAATGCTATAGTCTAATTACAGTATAAAAAACGGATCCCCTCAAGGGACCCGGGGCCACGGAGGAGAGGAAGAGGCCGATAAACCACAACCAGAAGGCAATGTGGCGGGGGTTGTTTCCTGCGGGAGACAGCCCCCGTTCGGTCGTCTTACCCCGGCCCTATTGTCCTTTTATATATTCATGGATTCTTTTCACCTGGAGGCAAAAAGCTTCCAGACGAGCTTCTATGACCTGAGGAAAAGCACTGCCATCAGTTTCTATGGCTAAAAATGGAAGCGAGGGGAATTCCCCCATCACCTTTTCTTCCAAACTCCCGGGTTGGGACTGACGGATTTTTTCATCATCCAGCCTGCCCTTAAGCACTGCTTCGGCAACCCTGTTGGGCATACAGCCAAACGGACCCACAGCTATCGCACCGGAAACATTTTCAATTAACTCGGCAATCGCCCCGCCTACAGTCAGAATAGCCTCCCCGGTAAGCTCCGGCGAAATAACATTTTTGGCCGCATTAATATACTCATCAACATCAAGGGGTTCACTGTTGCAAAGTCCTGTTTTCCCAAGAATATTTTTTATCTCTGTTTCCCTTTTTCTTTTAAAAACAACGGAAAGACGGTTGGTTAATTTATTCCAGAGATTTACATTCCAGGAGAGATCCTCGCGCACACAGTAATCGGTGTAATAAATCCATTCTATATTCGGGGCCACCCGGGTAATAATACCCCTTTTGGCCAGTCTCTCGACCAGATACTGGCGAGAAAAAGAATCACTGCGCACATAAATTTCTCCTGTCAAAACTATTTTTGGAACCTCCGAATAAGAATCGGACAGCGGTATTGAGCCTATCTGTTCGGCAGCCCACTGGAGAATATGTTCTATTCTGTCCCAGCCGGCTTCGGAAAGTTTTTTGAAAATTCTCTGGCGGCATTTTTCAAAAGTTTTCATCGCTTTGTTTTTATCGGCGGCAAGAACCAGCAGGCTGCTGTAAATATCATCCATCAAATCACCGATTACAATTGAATTCCAGGCCTGCCTGGTAAATTTTAGCCCCATACCGGCGTAACTGTTCTCGGCGGTGGGTGAGAAAAAAGCAACGTCTTCAATATTTTTTTCAGTAATCATCTTCTTCATAAAAACGTTGTATTGGCCGAAACGACAGGGGCCAGAAGCATCGGGCATAAAATAAACAACCACTTCATCCTCCCCACGGTCCTCAAGATAATTAAAAAGCGTTCCCACGGTTAATTGAAGCGGCAAACACTCCTTGCAGAGGGAATTGGCCCGCCCCAGCTCAAGCTCTTTTTTTGACGGCGGCGGACAGGCCCTCGCATTAATTCCAGCATAACGCATTGCAGCGGCAATACCCTTGCTTGCATTGTCACCCATTGAGGGCACAATTACACTGACCCGGTCATCGGAAAATGATAATTCCCTACCACTGGAATCTATAACTTTCGGTGACCCGGACCTGTTGATAATACGGGCCGGATTAATATCAGAGGCTGGATTCACAGCACCATCGGTGGAAAGCTGCTGGTAACTATCTACAATATCAAGGAAAGCTTCCAGACGAGTATCCAGCCCGGCATCTGCAGTATGGCTGTCCAGTTCCAGGGTCAGGGACGGTTTTTTACCCATCTTCTGGCGAAAATAGCTGATAAGGAAGGAATCGGGGCCACAGCTAAAGTTTGTAATATAAATCCCGAATAGCTGTGGATGGCGGCGAACAAAAGTCGCCCCTTTCAATATTTTTTGACCCATAGCCCAGTACATCTGCTTTTCTGTTTCTACAGACTCCAGCGGAAGCATATCAAGGGGAATGATTAGCTCACCACGGGAAGCTATTTTGCGGGGAATGCCCATATTGGCGTCGCTGGAAAATGCATTATAAGGACGACCAAAAAGAACAAAAGCACGCCGGTCGGTACCTTTTAGCTGCTCGAGAATCTCTTTACCACGTTCCGTAAGATAATCCTCAAAATCATTCTGCTTTTTAACTGCCGCTTCAAAAGCCAGTCGAAATTCCTTTTTTGTGCAATTAAGCTGCCGGGCCAGTTGAAAAAATTTGTCCTGCCCGTCCGAATAACCCCCGGTAAAATCAAAAATTCCTTCCAGCAACTTTTGTTCATCCAGCTCCCCCCATGAGGCACTGAGATAATAACTCTCACCCTGGGAAAGAGGACAGACAGATCCCGGTGAATCCTCCCCACCGGCAGGGAGAGTCTTAACATGGGGAATAAACAGATAATCCGGATCGCGATCAATTAAATCCTCAATATAACCGTGGCTTATTTCCACAGGATAACAAAAAGCTGCCCCCTGTTTGCGGCGCCCCTTTTCCCTGATTTTTTCCGGCAGAACAATTTCAAACCCAAGCTCGGTGAAAAATGTTGAAAACAGGGGAAATAAAGTATTAGTCAGCAAAGAACGATTCATTCCAATTGTTCCGCGGGGCTCCGCTCGCGTCTCACCGGCATAATCCTCAAAAGCTAATCTTTCGCGTTCACGAACCAGCTCCAGGCTGTCAATATCATAATCTTTATTTCCCCGGATATTGTCATATTTACTGCATATACCTCCAAACGGGTATTTTTTTTCTTCAATTTCCATGACTGAAATTTCACACTTGCGATCACAGTTTTCAGCCCCTCCCCGGCAGGTAAAAGGACTGTGCTGTACAATTTCACGACCGGCAAGTTTTTTAAGATCAAACTGTTTTTCCTCGACCAACCCAAATTTTTGATGTTCTTTAACCACAAGTGCCACGCCAAAAGCCCCCATCAAACCCGGTTCCGGGGGAACCACAATCTGTTTACCGGTTAAAGCAGCCATGGCAACAGGAACTGCCTGGTTATAACAGACCCCGCCCTGCATAAAGACCTTCTCGCCGGTGGGCCGGTTGCCCTGAACCCTGTTCGAGTAATTCAAACAGATAGAGTAAACCAACCCGGCGCAGATATCTTCCGTGGGAATTCCTTCCTGGATGGCGTTTTTAATATCACTGCTGATAAAAGCAGCACACTGGTCATTAAAATTAGGTGGATTCTCTCCGCACAGAGCCAGACCGGCAATATCCGTCATTTCAACATTCAGGGATTCAGAAGCCGCTTCTTCGAGAAAAGAACCGGTTCCGGCGCTGCAGGCCTCGTTCATAGCATAATCGGTCGGCACACCACGGGTAATATAAGTATACTTGGCGTCCTGCCCGCCTATTTCAAAAATAGTGTCCACTTCTTCATCAAAATATACTGCCGCAGTCGCGTGGGCAATTATTTCGTTTATAACAGAATCAGAAAGAGCGTGGAGTGCAACAATCTGCCGGCCGGAACCTGTCACGCCCAGACCAATTATTTCGACTTCAACCCCGTTCAACTCGGAATATATCTCCCGATAACAGCGCCGGGCCGCATTCACCGGGTCACCGCTGGTCCTAAGATAAACCGAAGCCAGCATTGTATTGTCTTCTTCCCTTACCAAAACCGCTTTAGTGGTGGTGGAACCAACGTCTATCCCCAGCAGGCAACGTTCTTTTTCAACAGCACTACCTCGCTGGAGGGTGTGAAAACTCACCCGGTCTTCGAATTCAGATAAAGGGGAGATAAACTCAAAGGAAGTTCTGTTTTTGTTCAGCAGTTCATTTTTTTTGCTCGGAGGAACGGACTTATTTTCAAAAGCCCAGATAGCCGCGCCAAAAGATTCAAAAAATCGGGCCTCAGATGGAACAATAACCTCAGAAAACCGCTCGGCCAGAAAATCAATTAAAACCTGATTACGGCTGCATCCGCCGGTTACAATCAATTTATTGACGTCAACCCCGGCCAGCAGCTCCGTAACTTTATCCGCCATCATCTGGCACAATCCGGCAACAATACGCCCTTTATCTTCACCTTTATTAAGAGCATGGGTGCAGTCACTTTTGCAAAAAACACTACAACGACCACTGACCTGATAGGGAGCTGCTCCGCGAGCTTTTTCAATCGCTTTTTCAAGATCCAGATCCATTCTTTTAATCTGCTGCAGAAAAAACTCCCCGGTTCCGGAGGCACATTTATTTCCGGTATGGACATTGCTGACCCGGCCTCTACCGTCAAGTTCATAGGCAACAAAAGTCTCGCCTCCGGCACTAACTATGGCATCCGCCGGGCTGGAATCCTGAATTTGCCGGTAAGCCAGGCCCACCGCTTCCGGTTCGGCGATTGTCGCAAGATCAACCAGGTCTTTAAATTTTCGGCCTGTGACTGCTATATAATCAGCTTCAAGTAATTTTTTATCTTCTATCAAATTTCTGAATACAGCGGATACATTCCCTTCATGAGGCCGGGAATAATGTTCATCAATACGCAGCCTATCATTGCTAAAGGTAAGCTCGGTGACAGTTATATTGGAGGCACCGAGACAAATTCCAACACTCCTCATCCTCACACCTCATTCGATTGACAGATTTTATAAATTCAGACCAGGTCCGCATAAAAACAAAGCGGGTCGGTTCCCAGAGGTTCACCCGTATAGGTATAAGCGCGCGCTCTTGAACCGCCGCAAATATGCCGGGCCCAACAGCCGTTTTTCACACATCGACTCTTGTATTCATCAGTTTTCTTTAATTTTTTCATCAAATTTGAATCCTGATATATATCCAGTATAGATTTATTTCGGACGTTACCACAGCTTATTGGTAAAAACGGATCCGCATAGACCTCTCCAATTGCAGTAATAAATATTTTACCCCGGCCGGCACCCATCTCCCACTCTTTAGTTCTAAGGTCATGGTCTTCAGGTATTTTTTCCAGAATATCTTCTTTTGTTAAATACATTCCTCTTTTAAACTTTTCACCCGGATTTATTCCTTTTTCCCAGAGTCGACGCTCTATACTGTAGCGGCGATAAGTAGGGGCCTGGGTGACGCGCACCTCAAAATCAACCTCTTTACTCAATTCATAGATCTGCAAAAACAGATGACGAATCTCATACGTGGTCGGCAGACGAAATTTTTCAACATCACCGCCGGGGACAAGAAAAAATGTTTCCCACATCTCTGGATTCAAAACGTCAACCACCAGCATAAGCTCCGCCAGCAGGTGATGATTGTTGTTGGAGAGCACGGAAGTAATCTTAAGAGGAAGCCCTATTCTACCGGCGGCCCGAGCGCCCTCAAGTATAGCCTCAAACGAACCTTCTTCCCCCCGGAGGTTATCGTGCAGATCTGCGCCCGGACCGTCCAGCGGCAAATCCACACACCGGCAGCCGGCTTCCTTTAATTTCTCTAGATTTTCTTCATTCAGGTTACTTACTGATGAAAATTTGACTGTAACCCTTCGTCCTTTATCCGCCGCATATTCCACCAGCTCAAATATATCATCG
>CAYTSZ010000062.1:0-10113 GCA_964440635.1 uncultured bacterium | reverse complement strand
TTAGTTTAAGTCATTGATTTCTAATAGGCTCCAGCGTTTTCAAAACGCTCGCGGTGGCCAGCAGCGAAACTGGAAGGTAAAATTAAATGTAAATATCAAGAACTGCTCAACTTAAGTAAAAGTAATATTAACCATAAATCTTTTTACATGGTATGAAATTATTTTTCCTTTGGATAACTTAACGGCATTACATTAGTAGGGATTTCGCTTTCATTAAGTTCGAGTATTTCGGTTATATTGTCAGCGTCGATATAGCCTACATAACAGGTTGCTAAATTTAACGCATTTGCGATTAAATATACGTTTTGTCCCAGGCAACCGGAATTTGCAAAACCTGTTAATTTTTTAGTATTCCAACCGACATAAAACGGTAATTCTGAAATGTCAGCTATAAAAACTAAGACATATTGTGCCTCTTCAACAAAACCGGGATGGGCAACTTCACCTTTAAATTCACCGGATTTAATAAATTTTAATTTATGTTCTTTCGGCTGGTATAAATGCACTGAAGTATCGGAAAAAACGTATATATGCATATACTCTTTATCATAAGCTAAAGGTGCAGTGTGTCCGCCATTCTTTTTACGGTTAATACCGTTAGCAGCCCATAGCACAGTAGATAAATCTTCTAAATTTATTTTTTTTGTTTCTGAAAATTTTCTTATAGATTTTCTTTTATACAGTGCATAAATTAAATCTGTATTTACATTTTTTTTAAATTCCGGTAGTTTAATATCTGCTGTTGTTAAAGCCTGTACATTAACGCTTAAAATTGATAAAATAAAAATAGTTATAAATATTTTTTTCATAATTAATTACTCCTTTGTAATTTAAATAAAACATCGATTAACTATATATTTTAAGTATCTGCGTGTCAATAAAAACAAATTCAGAAAATATCATATACATGGTACACTCCATCAAAGAAACAAATTGCGCGTAGCAAAAATAAATCCAAGTATTTTAAAATTGTTTCTATCATTATATACTACTTGAGTTGAGCGGTTTTGAGATTGGAGATGTATCACATCTTGTTTTCTCATTCTCTCTCAGCTTCCGGCTGTCTGCGAGAATGAGTCAGAGAGATAGGGTGTTTCCGATCAAGAATCGCTCAATTTAGCTTAAAATAATATTTTCTTGGAGGAGTTTTCACTTTTGAAGAAAAAATACCACTGTCATGACTGTGATAACGAATTTATTCTGCCCGAAGGGGAAAAACCCCTGTGTCCCGAATGCGAAAGCACCAATGTTACTTTTGAAGGAAAGATTGCCCTTTCCTTTACTGAAAAATTATTTCGCGGCAGCAAACCGTTTTTGAATTTGCTGTTTTTTCCCTGGAAATTCTATGACGAACGCGAATTCAATCGAGCAGCTTTCTGGTTACTTATTCTTTTTTCCACCGCGGCGCTTCTTCTGGCCGGACTGCAGGTGGGTTCTCTTACCTCTCCCACACCTCTGCAAGAATTAAATTTAACTGAACATCCGGGCAGCATTCCGTCAGTATTTCGAGGATTTCAGAGTTTTCTTCTGGTTATTGAAAATACCACAGAATCATCCAGATATATGCCCGACTGGCTGGCTGTATATATCAGTCTTGTTTTATGGGAAACCATCGCTTTTCTCATTCTCTACAGTGTATTTTTCTTCGCTGGCGGGCGAAAACTGCGCGATCATCTGGCTCTTGTTTCGGCGGGAACCATCTGGATTCCCAACCTGGTTATCGGCGGTTTGATTTTCATCCTGTCCCGGGGTTATAACTACGAACTGTGGACACTCGGATTTTTAAATGCCGAACTGGTTCTTATGATCTTCTGGATTTTTTCGGCCTGGGTACTATACAGCTTTATAGGTGGATTGTGGTCAGTAAACAACGCCGGTGGATTAAATTTAATCTATATTATCCCCATTGCTTTTGTTGTTCAGTTCATCGTTGCTGTTGTTTATGTTTTTCTGCTCAACACCTATCTTTATCCCCTGCTGGGGCTGGTTCCGGCGGCTGGGAATATACTGGAAAGTTCGAGCCGGCTGGTTCTGTGGCCCTGGCTGCTATTGTTTTTATAAAAAAACTGTTTCAATTTTTAGCCGGTGAGCCCATCCAGCAGTTCAAAAGCTCTTACCAGTTGATCCTGGTTGAACCTGGGTAGTTCTTTACTTTCAGAACCGGACAAAACCAGGCGGCGGTTTTTTGAGGAGGTCAGCTCCCCTATCCGAACCAGCTCATCCTGGCGCCCATCTTCAAATTCACCTGCAGCATCTCCCCCGACAACCGCCAGCAGACAGCCCGAGGAGAGTAAACCAAGCGGATCTATATCAAGTTTTTTAAACAGTTTTTCACTTCCGGCTGGCCAGATTATTTTTTCCTGTTGAATTTCAACTCCACAACCGGCAGCGTCAGCAAGTTCATGGGCGGCGGTGGCCAATCCCCCTTCGGTCGGGTCATGAAGGGCTTTCAAATGCCTAAATTTAAGTAAAAATTCAGCCTGTGGCCAGATACAGATTCCCGGCTCCTCCATCAGTAATTTAAACTCATCTATATCTTCGGATGAAATACATTTTTCGAGTTTTTCGGTGTATTCACGGGCCAGCAGGGCCAGTCCCTCAATAGCGGCAGGTCGCCACTGGTAGATAACATCTCCGGGTTTAGCCCCGGCGGGGTCAAGCAACCGGGACCGGTAGGGTTCACCGATTAACTGCCCGCAGAGAAGCGGAGTATTTACGGCCGGGGTGACTTCGGTATGACCCCCGACTCCGGAAATATTCCAGCGTTTAAGGGCCTCTACTAACTCCCGCCAGTAATTTTTAAGCTGCTTGCGGGTGGTACCGGGGGGAAGCAACAGGCAGGCCGTATACCAGCGGGGCACACAGCCCTGGCAGACTATATCATTAATATTGACCGCCACGCTGTAAAGCCCTATGTTCTCGCAGGCAAAAGTAATTGGATCGGTGGCCACCGAGATATAAGAGGAATCAACCCGAATCCCGGCCGCATCTCTACCGATTCCGGGTCTGATGACGACTTCTTCTCCTGCAGGCAAACTGGAAAGACACTCCTTGAGAAATTCAGGGACAATTTTACCTTCGGGCAGCACTTGAGAACTCATAATTCCTCCCCGGTTTCTGTTTTGAAACCATAAAAATGGCTGCTGTGGTTTTTCAGTTCACCGTTACGGTATTCAAATTTGGCAGAGAAAAATTCCGGTTGTTCAATCCAGCGCAGAAAATGCAGATCTCCTTCCCAGAGATTCAGATCAAGTAAATTTTCATCCTCTATCCATTCCAGCCTGCCCTCCCGGCTTTCCGCCAGCGGTTCACCCTCAAAATCAGTACAGGTAAATACAAATACATACCAATCGCGTGAATCGGCAAAACGGGGAAAAGTAAGAACCCCTTCAAACCGGGGATAAACGATATCCACACCCGCTTCCTCCCGCACCTCGCGTACCACACATTCTTCTGGTGTTTCACCAGCTTCAAATTTTCCCCCAAGACCGTTCCACTTGCCCTCGTGGATATCGTTCTCTTTGTTAACCCGGTGCATCATCAGGGTTTTTCCGTTTCTTTTCAAATAACAGAGAGTGGCAAGAACAGATCCCGGCCGGTTCATCGAAAAATCTCCTCCGGGGGGCCACCAGAAAGGCGGGTTCGATCATGTGGGGCATCAAAATCAAGCTCCGGACCGGCTGGCACAATCTGTTTCGGATTTAAAAAAGGATGGGACCGGTAGTAATGCTGCTTCACATGATTCATATTACAGACCTCACTGATTCCGGGCAACTGATACAGTTCCAGCAGGTAATTCTGAAGGTTGGGGTAGTCAATCAACCGGCGCAGGTTACATTTAAAATGGAGATAATAGACAGCGTCAAAACGGTAGAGCGTGGTAAACATACACCAGTCGGCCTCCGTCAGCCGGGGACCGCAGAGATAACGACGTTCGGACAGAACTTCCTCCCAGTAATCAAGCGCAGCAAATAGTTCACCTACCGCTTTGTCGTAAGCCTGCTGTGTATCGGCGAAACCCGCCCGGTAAACTCCATTGTTAACCGGTTGATATATTTTTTCAATCGTTTCATCAATTTCCTCGTGATAATCTTCAGGATAAAAGGTTACTTCCCTATCTGCAAAATCATCAAATTCAGTATCAAAAATTCTCATTACCTCTTTCGATTCATTATTCACAATTGTATTTTCTTTTTTGTCAAAAAGAACAGGCACCGTAACCCGGCCGGTGAACTCAGGATCGGCAAGCAGATATATTTCACGCAGGTAATCTGCATCGATAACCGGATCACCAATACAACCGGGATTATCACTGAACCACCAGCCCTCCTCGCCCATGTATGGATCAACCACAGAAAGACCCACGACATCCTGTAAGCCCTTCAATTCACGCATAATAACGGCCCGGCTGGCCCAGGGACAGGCCCAGCTTATATAAAGATGATAACGCCCGGCCTCCGGTTTAAACTTTGCTTCTTCAGAATCTAAAATCCAGTTCCTGAAAGTGGTTTCGTCCCGTTTAAACTCACCTTTTTCAGTGGTGGTGTAATCTTTATCTTTCCACTCTCCGTTAAGCATAAATCCCATGACGAGCCTCCTTTGAGAACTTTTTTACAAAATTTCAGGATTAGTATTGCCTGAGTTGAGCGGCTCTTGATTGGACAAAAAATATGATGTTATACATCCTCAATCTCATAATTGCTCAAACTCAGTTACTGACTGTTTATGCTAATCCTGGCCACTTGCTTTTGTATATTTTTTGTGGCTCTCCACATACCTGGTTACCAAATTGTTAAAATGGACGGTGGTAAGTTCGAGGTGAACCAGATCGGATAGCAGAGTGACAAAAGTCAGGGCTTCTTCTCCGCCCTGGCTCGAATATTCTTCAAGCATCGAGTAAAGACGATCCAGCCGGCGTTGATGCTCTTTTTTGAAAACCCCCGAATAAGGCAGATTTAATTCTTTCAATTCCCCGGTCAGTTTTTCAAGCTGGCCGGAGACCAGATTGAGTGTCTCTTTTGACTTGGCCACAATCTCCCCCTTGTGTTCCAGATCACGCAGATTCAAAATAATATCCCAGCTATAGTGGCTGATGTCGTTAAGCGTATACAGCATTCCCCGCTGCAGATAATTTTCCTTTTCTTTCAGTTCTCGGGGAAAATTTTTGAGTAGAGTTAGCTCTTTTTCGATCTCATTTAAATCCTGTTTTGTAGCCCGCAGCCGTTCAAAAACTGAGCCGAAATTGTTTAACTGCTCCTCCAGTTTGTCATTATCAACATCTCCCCCACTCAGCAGATGGCCAACCGCGGTCAGCCGGGTGGCAAGTGATTTTGTATTTTCAATCAGATTGAGGTGGAGTCGGTCCTGGTAACGAAATAATGAGGAAAGAAAATTAAATACAGTCGCGGTGCCTATTCCAATCAGGATAGTCAGATACCGCAGGTGAAGCATCCCCAAATAAGATTCTCCTGACACCTGGGGGAGAACCATCAGGTAAATAACGGTAAACAGGCCAACCACGGTACTTTCCTGCATATTTAATTTCATGCAGGCAACGATTGTAAACCCCATAGAGACACTGGCTGCCAGCAAAGACACACTAATTCCCACATCCACGCCAAGAGCAAACACCACTGCGGTTGTTATCAATGCCGCCAGGGTGGTTGCTTTTATCTGCTGCCAGGAAAAAACAAGTCCCCGGTATAGATTGGGCTGGAGGGTAAGCACAGCAACAAAACCGCAGGAAAGAAGATCGGTGGGGGCAATTTGGGAGGCTATATAAAGACTTGTGGCGGTGGCCAGAACGTATTTAACAAAAACAATACTGTGGCGACGAAAATCGAGATAACTCTGTAAGTTCCATTTTTTCAATTATCTTTACCCCACAAATAAATGGAAGATTATAAAACAACCGCGGTTTAAATTCTTGATTAACGACAGCGATAGGCTATAAATTCTAAAACCACATTACCTCTCAGCTTTATCCAGTCGTCTTCGCAGATGATTGAGTCTTTCTTCCAGGTAATCTATTTCCTTACTTAATTCGGCAAGATTTTCCCGCAATCTCTCAAAATCACGGCTCAGTTCCGATATTCTTTTACTCAGATAATCCAGACGGTCCAGCAACTGATTGATTTCTTTATTTATTTTTTCAAATTCCTCAAGCTGAGAGGAAATAACCTGGCTGGTGGGTTGGGCTGACACCGCGGGCACAATCAAAAATACAGACAGAAAAGAAAAAACTATTAATAAACCCAAATTTTTTCCCAACTTTTCCACCTCAAGGACAGGTTCTATCGATTGTTCTTATATTATATTTAATTTATCAAATTTTGCACAACTAATCAGAGCGAGTAAAACTAATAATTTGTCATTACCGTTGTCTTAAAGAAAGGTCACCACCTTATTAGCTCGCAGATGAACGGTAGATATACGCAGATCAAATTCAAAAAAATTATTATAATTTTTTTACTTCCCTACATTTTTTGGTTTACCCTCTTGTATCAGCGTTAATCTGCGTTCATCTGCGAGCCAATTTTTTTATTCTTTCTGTTTATTCTAATTCTCAACTTAACACAAAACCAACACCCACCCCCCCTGGATTCCGGCTCGGAGGCCGGAATGACGAACGTTAGTGCTGGATGCCGGCTCGGAGGCCGGAATGACGAACGTTAGTGCTGGATGCCGGCTCGGGGGCCGGAATGACGAACGTTAGTGCTGGATGACCCGGTATCCAGTTATTTTGACTTCGCCGTCATACCGGGCTTGACCCGGTATCCAGTGGTTTTTCCTCTGACCGTCATACCGGACTCGATCCGGTATCCAGTGGTTTTTCCTCTCTGTGTTTGACTGTTGACCATCAACCAGAAACCAAAACTCAACACCTCTGGATTCCGGCTCGGAGGCCGGAATGACAAGCGTTGGTGCTGGATTCCAACTCGGAGGCCGGAATGACAAGCGTTGGTGCTGGATTCCAACTCGGGGGCCGGAATGACGAGCGTTGGTACTGGATTCCGGCTCGGGGGCCGGAATGACGAGCGCTGGTACTGGATTCCGGCTCGGGGGCCGGAATGACGAGCGCTGGTGCTGGATTCCGGCTCGGGGGCCGGGATGACCGTTGGAAGTTTATGAGAGGATGAAAAATATATTCCGCCTTTTAGCTCGTTCCGGCAGGAATAATAGTAAAGTATATAAAAAATTGTGCCGATGTTAATAAAAACTATTTTATGCAAAACAGGGGAGATATTGATGGGATTACCGGGGTTCAAAGAAACTATAAACCAACACCTTCAAAATGAAATCACACCGAGCCAACTTTATATAGATAATTTCCCTTATTACACCGAAAAAAATGGATGGGCAACGCTTGGAAATTCCGGCTGGGACGACTGGGTATCCGGATTCTGGCCCGGTATATCCTGGCTGGCAGTTAGCGCTGATAAAAAATGGCTGGGCAAGGCAAGAGAAAAAACCTCTCAGATAACAGCCCGGTTGAACAATAATTTTAATATCGGATTTCGTTACCAGTATTCCTGGGTAGCCGGGTATGAAATTACACGTGACCCGGCGATGAAAAAAGAAGCCCTGGATGCCGCTCAAAGACTGCAGAAGTGTTTTGATCCCCGGGCCGGAATTATATGTCACCGCCCCAATAAAACCCAACTTATAGCCGCCACCGATTCTCTGATGAACCTTCCGCTTCTTTTCTGGGCCCATCAGCAGTCGGGAGATTCGGCTCCGTGGGAATTTATATTACGATCCTCCCTCAACCGGTCGCGTGAACTTTTTCTGCGCAGCGACGGCAGTATACGCCATCTGGTAAAACTGGAAGCATCTACCGGCAAAGTAATTTCCAGCCAGTCACCGCAGGGGAAGGAAAACGGCTGCTGGTCAAGAGGGCTTGCCTGGGCGGTGGCAGGGTTTATTCTGGGCGGGTTAAAATTCAACGACGATACCTATCTGGAAACTGCCGATCGTCTGATAAGCTATCACTGCAAAAACACTGACGGGCTCATCCCCGCCTACGATTACTGTATAGATCTGAAAGAAAAACCACAGCTCACTGACACCTCGGCGGCCGCAATAATAGCAGCCAGCTTAATTCTACTGGGAATAAAGAGAAATGATCGCAGCTACTTTTCCCTGGGCAAAAAAATTACGGAGAAATTATTCACGGACTACCTGAGGGATAAGGACCAACCGGGTCTGCTGGGCGGAAGCTGTTTCCATTACCCCGGCAGGGCTGGAATTAACTCGGCAACGGTCTGGGGAGATTTTTACGCACTGGAAGCGCTTTACCTGCTGGAAAAAGAAGAAACTCCACTTTACTACAACTGGTTGAAGAGCGCCTGAAATTATATTTTTTCGACCAGAACATCTCCTGTCATTTCTTCCGGAATATCAAGACCCATCAAAGTCAATATGGTAGGGGCTATGTCCGCCAGTTTACCATCCTTCAATTTGAAGTTTCGCTCTCCTACATAGATAAGAGGAGTCGGGTTTGAGGTATGGGCGGTGTGGGGGGAATTTTCCTCCGGATCTTTCATTATTTCGGCATTCCCATGGTCGGAGGTAATTAACATCTCTCCGCCACGGCAGCGAACAGCTTCCACCAGGCGGCCCAGGCATTTATCCACCGCCTGAAGGGCTTTGACCGTCGCTTCAAAATCTCCGGTGTGACCCACCATATCTCCGTTAGCATAATTAACAACTATAAAATCATCATCTTCTTCCCTAACTCTTTTCACCAGTTCATCGGTTACCTCGTAAGCACTCATCTCCGGTTTATAATCGTAGGTGGGCACTTCCTGGGGTGAAGGAACGAGTTTGCGCTCTTCCCCGTCAAACGGTTCCTCCCGGCCACCGTTAAAAAAGAAAGTAACGTGAGCGTATTTTTCCGTCTCGGCGGTGTGAAACTGTTTTTTACCCTGACTGGAAAGATATTCGGCCAGCACGTTTTTTAAATCAAGCGGGGGAAAAGCGACCGGCAGATCAAACGTTTCGTCATATTCAGTCATACAGTAATAAGCAATATCAATATCTTTGACAGGAAATTCGTCAAATTCCTCTTCGGTCAAAGCACGGGTCATCTGGCGCACCCTGTCCGGTCGAAAATTGAAACAGAGAAAAGAATCACCATCATCAACAGTAGTTCGCGGTCCCCCCTGTTTATCTGTGAAAACAGTGGGAGTTATAAACTCATCATCCTCCGCGCGTTCTTCGTAGGCGCGGTCAAGAGCCTCATATGGGTCGGTTTCCCTTATCTCCGACTTACCTTCGACTATCGCCCGGTAAGCTTTCTCAGTTCGCTCCCAGCGGTTGTCACGGTCCATCCCGTAATAACGCCCGCCCATTGTGGCCAGGTAACCAACCCCGGTTTCTTCGAAATACTCGTCGAGTTTTTTCAAGTAACGTTCGGCAGCCCTGGGGGGAACATCACGCCCGTCATGCTGGGCGTGAACAGCCACATCCCCCAGCCCCCGGCGACAGGCCAGCTCAAGCAGAGCCTTAATATGCTTCTGGTGACTGTGGACTCCACCGTCGGAAAGCAAACCGAAAAGGTGAAGGGTGGAATTATTTTCAACGGCTTTATCAACCGCACGAACTAAAACATCGTTTTCATAAAAATCTCCCTCCCGAATAGCTTTATCTATGCGGGTCAACGGTTGATAAACTATCCGGCCGGCACCGATATTCATATGTCCAACCTCGGAGTTACCCATCTGCCCTTCAGGCAGTCCGACATCCTCTCCACTGGTGGTCATTTTTGACCAGGAATCGTTTTCAAAAAGATTATCCAGCACAGGAGTATCGGCAGCTTTCACCGCGTTACCATCCTCGTCATCCCGAAGTCCGTATCCATCCACCACAACCAGCACAACAGGTTTTACCATTTCAAAAACCTCCGTTAATAGTCTGTAATCAAAGGTGGTATAATACCTTATTTAACAAAACGGGAAAAGCAGGCGGCGGGGAGTTATCAAAAAGTTCAAACGGGCATTTCGACCACCGAACCAAAATCCAGGAGAAATTAGTCACTGGTTAAAAGGCAAAAAACTACTGGATACCGGATCAAGTCCGGTATGACGGCAACTTTGACTGTCATTCCGGCCT
>CAYTSZ010000061.1:0-10244 GCA_964440635.1 uncultured bacterium | reverse complement strand
CAATCGGGGAGTTGATGAAAAAGTATAAAGTTCCCACTGGTAACTCCCTATTGAGAGCTGGACGCTAATGACGGGCAGGTGGAAAATTATGAGAATTTTTATCAGAATCTTCCAGTGCTTATTCCGACCTCCGAGCCAGAATTCATAATTTAATTTTCCCGCGAATTTGTACGTACAAAAGCACAGGCCGACTTGAAATTAAACGGTTTAAATTGGTATGATATAAAAAGTGTTAATCAAAAAATAAACACATGTTTTCCTTCCTCAATTTCCCAGACAAGTTACCTACTATGAACCGCTAACTGTTAACTATGCTTCAGCAGTCCCGCTTCTTTTGCCAGCAACAGCCCGGTAAGAGCGGCATCATGGGCGGGTTTCTTACGGGCGACAGCTATTGTCTCTTAACAGGTTGCATTTTTTAATTTCGCTAACTGCTCTTTCAAACAAAAAGCTTTATTTTTTCGGCTCTATCGAGCTGTTTTATCTTCCACTCCCTGCTCTGGGCATCGCTTCTATTATCGAACCTCTCCAGGTGAACCAGCTTGAGTGGTCTGCGCCCCCTGGTATAGCGGGCCCCTTCTCCGGCGTTATGTTTTTCCAGACGTCCGGAAGGGTCATTTGTGTAGCCGGTATACAAAGTATTATCGCTGCAGCGGACAATATAAACGTAATGATATTCCGGGGGCTGCAGGCTATCAAATTCAAAATCACTCCGTGCTTTTTCCAGCAGAAAAAAAGTTTCATTGTAAATATTTTTATCTGACACTGCAGATCGTTGGCAAATTGTTTCAGCTTCTTCGCCGTCAACCTTTTTCAAAGTCAGATCCCAGGCGGCAGGATCTTTTGAATCATCCCTGCAGCCGCCCACAACCAGCAGCCCCCGCTTATTTTCTTTGGAGTCTGCCCCGGGGACCGTAAAATAAAAGAGGGATTCAACAGGATTCCAATCAGCACCCACGCGTTCTTCATCCGGTTCATACCCCCAGAGATTAATCAGAACTTTTCTGACCTGTTCCTTAACACTTTCTAACTTTTTCACCATCTCTGATTCAAGCGGCATAATTTTAAAAACCGTTTCCTTATCAGATCTATTCACCTGTTTTCATAAAACTGTCCAGCCAGTTGCGAATCCTCAGGAACCTTTTCTCCCCAATCCATTCGTCAGCCATGTCGAGAACATTTTTAATCTGCTTCAGGATATCTTCTTCCCCGGGCCAGTGTCCCTGGATTATCTCGCCATCAACGTCGTTAAGAAGATTATTGAGGACATAACAGGCCAGCACAATATCGTCGATAAAACCCACCGGACCAACCAGTGTTTCCGGGATAAGATCAAGGGGCATAATAAAATAGGCAATGGAACCGATCAACTGCAGTCGGTATTTACCGGGCACACGCGAATCGGTACTTAATTTGTAGAGAAGGTAAAAAAGGTCCGGTGCAAGAAGAATATAGTCGGCGTAGGGTTTCTCTTCCCCCGCTTTATCCTTAAGAAAGTTGTTAACTTTCGTTCGCAGCTTTTTATAAAAATTACTCTCTTTTTCACTTTCAAATTCCGGTGTTAAATCTTCAGAACCCATCTGTATCTACCTCCATTAATGATAGTAATATGAATATCGTAACAGAAGTAAAACAGTTTGAAAATTTATATACCCGGAACTAACTGTTTGCTAATAAAAACCAGTTCGGGATAAAGCAAGTTCATAGTTTCCGGTTTATAGTTAAAATCAAAACCAATGGATTCCGGCTCGAAGGCCGGAATGACGATCAAAAAAGCCGTCATTGCCGGGCTTGATCCGGCAATCCATTTGCTGACTTTACTTTTGATTTCGCAGCTTCCTCTTGTCCCCCATCTCCTTATCTGATTTTTTTGTTCCCAATCACGCAGTCACTTAATCACGCAATCACGTCTTAGTCTCTGCTTAATAACAGGTTGGGAAAATTTTAAAGGAAATTAGTCTCGGGGAGTAACTGGACGGCTTTCATCAGGGCGCGGGCTTTTTCCCTGGTTTCTTCGTATTCACGGGCCGGTCTGGAATCGGCCACTATTCCGGCTCCGGCCTGGACGTAAAGCTTGTCTTTCTGGTTTATTATTGTCCTGATTATTATGCAACTGTTCAGATCTCCGTTAAAACTGAAAAAACAGACTGCACCCGAATAGGGTCCTCGACGCGAGGGTTCGCATTCGTTTATTATCTGCATTGCCCGCACCTTGGGGGCACCGCTGACTGTGCCGGCCGGGAAGGTTGCTTTGAGAACATCCACTGCGTCACAATCACTTGCTATCTCGCCTTCTACATCGGAAACAATGTGCATAACATGGGAGTATTTCTCGACTCGCTCGCAATCGGTAACACGGACGGTTCCCGGTTTACAGACCCGACCCAGGTCGTTTCGACCCAGGTCGACGAGCATGGTATGCTCGGCCAGTTCTTTTTGATCGGAAAGTAAATCCTCGGCCAGGGCTTTGTCTTCGGCGGTATCTTTGCCACGCCGGCGGGTTCCGGCTATCGGCCGGGTGTAGACTTTTTTCCCCTGTTTCTGAACCAGCATCTCCGGAGAAGCACCGACCAATTGGAAATTTTCGAAATCCAGATAGAGCATATATGGAGAGGGATTCAAACTGCGCAGGCTGCGATAAAGATTGAAGGGATGGTTTTCGTCAAACAGTTCAAACCGCTGCGAAAGAACAACCTGAAAAGTATCGCCGGCCTTTATTGCCTCTTTTACCCTCTTTACTGCCTGTTTAAACTCTTCTTTTTCAAAATTAGAACTTATCTGCTGCTTTTCGGAAACTGATTTTTTAACGGACGGAAATTCAGGTTTTTCTGAAAGTATCTGTTCCCATTCGTCAAGACGCCGGTTGATGGTCTCATATTGTTTTTCCAGGTTGAGCTCACTGTCCCGGCGCAGATGTCCGACAAGATATACACTGCGTTCGACATGATCAAAAATAACCGTGGTATCATTAAAATAAAGCTGACAGTCAGGAAATGGAACCGACTTATCCGGCGGATGGACGGGAACTGTGGGTTCAATGTATTTTATAGTTTCATAACCGAAATATCCGACCAGACCCCCCGTAAAAGAGGGCAGGTTTTCCAGCGGGGCAACATCCCAGGCCTCTGTTATTTTTTTTATAGCCTGGAAAGGATCATCACTGTCTGGAAGTTCAAGTTCTCCTTCCACCTGCAACCGACCATCTCGGGAAGATATTGAAGCGCGCGGTTCAACCGCGAGAAAAGAGTACCGGGCGAGCTGGTCGCCTTTCTCTACGCTTTCCAGCAAAAAACCACGTTTTTCTCCCCCCTCACTTAAAGCAAGGTAAGCGGAAACCGGGGTTACAGTATCACCGACAAATTTTCTGTAAACGGGAACGATAGTGTGGTTTTCCAGTTGACGCCGGGCCGCTTCTATATCGGGAGTTAACTGCTTCATCCGCGCCGCTCCTGGAGTACCTGAGCCAGCCGGGAAAGCGGTATGTTTTTCTGCCGGAACATAACCAGAAGATGGTAGATAAGATCCCCGGCTTCTTCGGCCAGCAGGTCTTCGGTATCGTTCTTGGCGGCAAGAATTAATTCAGTCATCTCTTCCCCCAGTTTTTCCAACACCAGATCCTCGGCGGATTTCTCTTCCGTACCTTCAAGCAGATGGGTGGTGTAAGAACCGGACGGGCGCTGTTTATCACGTTCAAAGATTATTCGCTCCAGCTCGGCAGTAATCGCGGCAAAACTGGCCGGAGGAACGGAGTCGGTCTCTTCCCATTTGTTCTCTTCTATATTAAGACGGCGGTAAAAACAGTTCCTTTTGCCGGTGTGACAGGCTACGCCCTGCTGACGGATAAACACAAGCAGCGTGTCACCGTCGCAGTCCAGTCGCATATCGACGAAGGTCTGCAGGTTACCGCTGGTGGCACCTTTTTTCCAAAGTTCCTGGCGGCTGCGGCTGTAATAATGAACCCAGCCGGTTTCAATAGTCTTTTCCAGAGCTTCTTTGTTCATATAAGCAAGCATCCTTATCTCACCGCTGTCCACATCCTGAGCGATGGCGGGGATAAGACCCTGCTTGTCAAATTTAAGTTCGGATAAAATTTCATCTTTCATGTTAGTTCCTCCTTCAATTGTTCGGGCCACGCGGGGCGCACGGGCACTTTATGCTTTCGACAATATTCTTTTACCTCGGCCACCGGGTATTGATCGTAATGAAAAACAGAGGCGGCCAGACCGGCCGACACTTCCGTCTGCCTAAATACATCCACAAAGTGTGAGGGTTTTCCTGCTCCGCCGCTGGCGATGACCGGTATTCGCAGCATTGATGATATCTTTTCCAGCATTGGGATATCAAAACCATCTTTTGTGCCATCGGCATCCATGCTGGTCAGCAAAATCTCTCCGGCGCCACGGGATTCGGCTTCCATGGCCCACTCGGTAAGAGAAGTTTCAATCGGTGTGCGCCCACCATGAGTATAAACCTGCCAGCGCTCCTCAGAGACTTTTTTGGCATCAATAGCCACCACCACGCACTGGGAGCCGAATTGTTCAGCTCCCTCGTTAATCAACTCCGGATTGTTTACGGCAGCCGTGTTAATGGCTATTTTGTCCGCTCCGGCGGCCAGTATTCTACGCATATCTTCGACTGTTCTTATTCCTCCCCCAACAGTGAGTGGCATAAAGATCTGCTCGGCGGTAGCCCGAACTGTTTTCATCATTATTTCCCGGCGGTCCGAAGAGGCAGTGATATCTAAAAAAACAAGTTCATCCGCCTCGGCCCTGTCATATTTTTTTGCAATCTCCACCGGGTCGCCTGCATCCTTGAGGTTAACAAAATTAACCCCTTTAACCACCCGGCCGTTATCAACGTCCAGACAGGGTATTATTCTTTTTCTGAGCATTTTTAAACCACCTTCATCCTTCTAAAACTTCCCGGGCTTCCTGGAGGGTAAAGTTTTTTTCATACAGAGCACGACCGACTATCACGCCAAGCAGCCGGGGATTTTCTATTGCCGCCAGGGCCTCAAGATGTTCGAGCTTTCCTATACCTCCAGAAGCTATTACCTTCAGGGAACTGGAAGTTAAAATTTCTCCGGTACCTTTTATATCCGGCCCCTGCTGGGTGCCGTCACGACCGACATCGGTGTAAATTACTTTTTCAATTCCAAGTTCTTCCAGTTTTTCAATCCAGTGCGAACGGGTGAGCATAGAAGCCTCTTCCCAACCTTCCACCATAACCTCTCCCGCCTCACAATCCACCCCGGCAATAATCGACTCCGGTCCAAATTCCTCAACCAGCCGGCCCAGCCAATGGGGTTCACGCACGCCAGCAGTCCCAATTATTGTTCCGTCACATCCCGAATCCAGCAAAGACTCCACCACCTGTTTGCTGCGCAGACCACCGCCCACCTGACAGGGGATGGAAACTTTTCTTATGATATCGCGAACAATGGACAGGTTACCCGATTCCTCGGAAAAAGCTCCATCCAGGTCAACTATATGCAAGCGTCGGGCACCCTTATTTTCCCAGCGCATGGCCATCCCAACCGGGTCCTCGCTGTATCTTGTTTCTTTATCTTTTTTTCCCTGGAAAAGGCGCACGCAGCGGCCACCTTTTATATCTATAGCCGGTATTAACTGCATCTATGGAATCAACTCCTGTTGATGTGAAAAACGAATATATTCAAACAGCTATTTTCAGTATTTTTTCAAGCAAATCAAGCCCCGCAAACTGGCTTTTTTCGGGGTGAAATTGTACACCAAATCGATTTCCATCTCTAATTGCAGCGCAAAAATCGCCACCATAATCAGTGACACCTGCAACTATACTACTGTCGAAGGGCCGGGGGAAATAAGAGTGGACAAAATAGTAACAGGGTTCTTCAACCTGCTCGTTTTTCAACAGGGCACCTTCGTTCTGCCAGCGTACATCGTTCCAACCCATGTGGGGAATTATACGCGCGTTTTTAAATTTTATTACGTCCCCCTCGTAAATTGATAGACCCTCTTCCACTCCCTCCTCGCTTTTTTCAAACAAAAGCTGTAGCCCGAGGCAGATACCCAGGTAGGGTTTATCCGCTCCCAGGTGATCTTTTATAGGCTGAAAAAGCTGTTTTTTCTTCAGATTTTTAACAGCCCGGTCAAATGCCCCCACTCCGGGAACAATCAGCAGTCGAGTTTTTTGCACCTCTTCGGGCTTATCGATCAGCGGCGCTTTATAACCAAGTTTCTGGACTGTTTTCTGAACGGAGCGCAGGTTGCCCATCCCATAATCCACTATAGAGATCATGCCGTAAGGGTTCCTTTGGTGGAAGGCATTGAATCGTCTATTATTTCTGCCGCACTTTTTAATCCCCGGGCCACGGCTTTAAAGGTGGCTTCTGCGAGATGATGACGATTACCACGTTTCAACTGGTCAATATGCAGGGTGATTCCGGCGCGATCGGTGAAACCGCGGAAAAATTCAGGCAGCACTTCGAGCGGAAAACCCTCGACATCACCTTCTATATCAAGATTACAATCAAGGTAAGGCCGGCCGCTAATATCAATGGCCACCCGGACCAGCGTTTCATCAAAGGGCAGACATAAACTGGCATAACGCCTGATACCGCGGCGGTCAGCCAGTGCCTCACTGAAAGCGTCCCCGAGCGTCAGACCGGTATCTTCAATCAGGTGATGTGAATCTATCTCGGTATCCCCTTTACCCTCCACCCGCAGAGCAAACCCCGAGTGCTTACCAAGCTGCTCCAGCATGTGATTAAAAAACGGAACATCAGTTTTTATACAGGGATCATTAAAATCATCAAGGGAAATCTCTACTTCAAGTTCGGTTTCCGTTGTTTTTCTTTCCACAAAAGCGTGGCGGTCCATCTTTATCTCCTCTTTCTTCTTTTTTCTAATATCATCTGATTTTTCGGTAATTTTAAAGCTAAAAAATTATGTCTGTCAATTTAATTAATCAAGAATTGATCTCTTTAATAGCCTCAATCAGGGTCTGGTTTTCAGCCGGGGTCCCGACATTAACCCGCAGGCAATTTTCCAGCCGGGGAGCAGAGAAACTTCTGACCCTGATTCCACTCTCCAGAAGCTGATGATAAAATCCATCCGCACAGGAAGGCCTGAACAATACGAAATTGGCCTCCGTGGGATAGGGTTTTAATCCCTGTTCCTCCAGGAAATCAAACAGCTTATTACGCTGTTCTATTATGATATCAACATTTTTCAGTATCGTTTCTTTATTTTTCAGGGCCTCTTCTGCAGTTACCTGGGAGAGCCGATTCAAATTATAAGGCAACTTTACGGTGCTTATCCCCTCCACAATCTGGGGCGGAGCGATTAAAAAGCCGGTCCTGATCCCGGCCAGACCGAAAGCCTTGCTCAGTGTTCTCAGAACAACCAGCGGTTCACCGGCGGACACCTCATCTACAAAACTATGGCCGGAAAATTCGCTGTAGGCCTCATCTATTATAACCAGACCGTCTGTTTCGCTTCTGAGTTCATTTATTTTTTCACGATCGAAACAGTTACCGGTCGGATTGTTGGGGTAACCGAGAAAAACAAGACTGGCCTTGCGGCTGGCCTTGATCAAATCATCGGTCAGCTCCCAGTTTTCTCCCAGAGGTTCAGTTATAACCTCTGCGTGATGGGTTTCGGCCAGTATTCTGTACATACTGAAAGACGGTTCCGGAAATACCACCCGGTCACCGGGGTCTATACAGGCAGAAATAAGATAATTGATCAACTCATCGCTTCCGTTACCGGTGACAATGTAATCTTCGTCCACTCCCAGATGCTCGGCCGCCAGACCTCGCAGAGCGCGGCTGTTGGCCTCCGGATAACGGTTAAACGGAATCTGTTTCAAACGAGAAAAGACTCTGTCTTTTATATCCGGCGTAAGATCGTAGGGACTCTCATTGGCATCGAGAATTATTCTGGCGGCAGGATGCTGGGCATCATAACCGCTGCGGGCGGCAATTTCAGGGCGCAGCAAATTTTTTAATAAAATTATTCTTCACTCTCCCGGATTGAACTGCTTCTTTCGTGCGCGGGCAACGATTCCATCCGAGCCACCGTTTCAGTTTCCTCACGCAGACTGTTAAAACCGGTTCTGGACAGAGATATCAAGGACTGGTGACGCTGGAAAGTCTGAACCGAAAGAGGACTGAAGAACCGTGCGCTGCCCCCGGTGGGTAGCGTGTGGCTGGGGCCGGCCATGTAGTCGCCAACCGGTTCCGGCGACCAGGGGCCACAGAAAATAGCTCCTGCAAACTCACAGTCACGACTCAACCGGAGTGGTTCTTCAACGTGAAGCTCTAGGTGTTCGGGCGCAATAACATTGACCAGTTCCACCGCTTCGTGAAGATCAATGGTTTTAATAAGGGCCGATTCCTTAAGAGAGAGGCGAATAACATCTTCCCTCGGATGCCCATCAACCATTTCTTCAACTTGTTTTTTCACATCGTCCAGCAGTTCAGCATCAGGACTGAGTAAGTACACGCGCGAGCGCGGGTCATGCTCGGCCTGAGATAGAAGATCGGCGGCCACATATTCAGGAACGGCAGAAGATTTTTCTCCTACAATTGCAATTTCCGAAGGACCGGCAAGCATATCTATATCCACTTCACCGTAAACCTCTTTTTTGGCAAGAGTTACAAACAGGTTACCGGGGCCGGCAATCAGATCAACCGGGGGTATCTCTCCCGCGCCAAAGGCCATAGCTCCTATGGCCTGGACACCACCGATAGCATAAAGCTCAACACTCTCCAGCAAAGAGGCGGCAGCCATAATAACAGGATGGGGTCTGCCCTCCTCGATGGGCGGTGAACAGATAATTATATTGTCCACTCCGGCAATCTCGGCGATATAGGCGCTCATCAAAACCGACGAAGGAAGCGGAACCCTCCCGCCCGGAACATAACAACCTGCTCTTTCAACCGGGCGGACCGTATCACCGAGCAGGCCTCCGTCTTTGTCAGTTATAACCGTAGAACGACTTTTTATCGCTTCCTGGTATCTTTTTATTCGATCGCGGGCCAGCAAAAGCGCTTCTTTTTGTTCTGCCGGCAGACGTTCCCAGCACTCCTTCATTTCTGAAGAACTGATCGGATCGGGATGGGGAGCACAACCGTCAAACTGGCGCGAAAATTTCACAACCGCCTCCCAACCGTGACGTTTCACATCATCGAGCATATTTCTAACTTTACGCCGGGTCTCATCGTCGGCGCCGCCCAGCGGACTTCGGGTTGGGAAATCCACCTCGTCAGCCGTAGTGTCAAGTCGTAGCATCATCAGTAATCACCATTTTAAGTTCCTCGATAAAATCGCGTATTTCTTCCTGGTGCAGTTTCATTGCCGGCCTGTTTACAATCAGGCGGGCACTTGATTCCAGAATTGTCTCTTCTTCCACAAGATTATTCTGATCCAGGGTCGTTCCGCTGGAAACAATATCCACTATCCGGCCTGCCAGGCCAATTAAGGGGGCCAGTTCTATTGAACCATGAAGTTTTATTAATTCAACATTTTCACCCCGGCGGGAAAAATGTTTTTCGGCCAGATTGGTAAATTCGGTTGCAACCCGGGGATAAGGTTCAGAAAATTCATAATTGACCGGGCGGGCAACCGACAGCCTGCAGCGGCTGAAACCAAGATCAAGCGGTTCGTAAATATTGGCTTCCCTTTCCTCAATTATATCTTTACCGGCCACCCCCAGTTCGGCAGCTCCATATTCAACATAAGTTGTAACATCATAGGGTTTGACAATAACAAACTTAAACCGTCGATCTGCATCATAGAAAATAAGTTTACGGGCCGAGCGATTAAAATCAGGAAAAGATATCCCTATCTTTTTAAGACAGTCCAGAGTCTCGTCCAGCATCCGGCCCTTGGGTACGGCAAAGGTTAACATGGCTGTTTCACGTCCAACTTTAAAGATAATTTTTTATCCAAACCAACCGTTTATTATAGACCTCTTTCGGTAAAAAATATAGAAAGAATATCAAAGGCGCGAGCTTGCGCAGATGTGAAGAAACTAGGATGCGAAACTGCAAAGTCAAAGGCGGGTTTTAACGCAGAGGCGCAAAGACGCAGAGAAAGTCAAAAAAATTCGAGGAAGGGAAAGTCAAAACCATTTTCAACACAGAGAATGCAGAGGTAAAATCAGCTCGTCGTTTATCGTTCAAGTAAAAAACGTATAAGTCAGCACCAATGGATTCCGGCTCGCACTGTTCTTACACATCCTTGTGTTCGCAGCATTAG
>CAYTSZ010000060.1:0-10286 GCA_964440635.1 uncultured bacterium | reverse complement strand
GATGGGGTGATGCTGGGAAGCCCACGGAGGGGCGATAGCAGTGCTCTGCGTTAAATCTGCTTTTAACTTTGATGTCGCAGTCGCCGTTAATCAGATAATATCAGATTTTATCCGTGAGCGCGCCGCCTCTGACTTAGATTTTACCCTATTAAAATATTTTGAAGTTCCTCTGTGTCCTCTGTGTTAAAACCGCCTTTGCCGTTGATGTTGCCTTCAATCAGAAGTTATCAGATCTGATCCGTAAGCTAAAAGATTTTGATTTTACCCTCATAAAGTTTTTGACATTCCTCTGTGTCCCTCTGTGACCTCTGTGGTAAAAAGTAGTTGACTTTGAATTCGCAGTTGCCTTTGTGCGCGTTAACCTCCAAGTTTTTCCTGCACTAGCTGCTGGACGTCCGAACCGTCCGCGCGGCCCCTGACCTTGGGCATTATTTCTGACATTACTTTACCCATATCTGCCATGGTCCCGGCCGCTGTTTCTTCGATGACTTCATCAACCAGGGCTTCCAGCTCTTCGCTGCCCATTTTCTCGGGCAGATAGGAGTTTATCAACTCCAGCTCACGGGATTCTTTTGCCGCCATCTCATCGCGCCCGCCCGCTTCAAACTGCTCAATCGAATCTTTGCGCTGCCTGGCTTCTTTGGCCAGCAGGGCTTTTATTTCGTCCTCTTTCAGATCTTCCCCTTTGTCTATTTCTTTGTTCAAAATAGCAGCCTTGAGCATTTTAAGTGTGCTTATTTTTTCTTTTTCCCGCGCTTTCATAGCGGTTTTAAAATCATCCAGTATCTGTTCTTTCAGTCCCATTGATAAAGCCTCCGATTCGTCGGGTGTGATATTTTTTTCTCGACTGTTATATTGTATCAATAACTTTGCCTACTATACAGAGTCTCTTTTTAAGAAAAAAATACAGCCTCGGCTGGAAATCTTATTCTATGATAAAGTATATTAAACTTACGCAGAACCGGAGATGTTTTTATGATAGATAGAGTGGTAAATTGTCTGAAAATATTTATCCTTCTCTTATTTGTTATGTCAGTCCTGGCTTCCGGAGCTGCCGGTGCCGAAGAACAGGAGCTTACTGTTATATTCACGAATGACATCCACGGCAATATTATCGAAAGCAAGGCCCACTGGGTGGATTCTGATTCAACAATTTATACCGGAGGATTCCCCAGGTTTGCCACCTACCTCAGCAGTCAGCGCAGCCGTGCCGAGCGTGAAAACCGACCGCTTATTTACCTGGATGGCGGAGATTTCCTCTCCGGGACTCCTGAATCAGATATTCTCTCCGGGCGGCCATTGATTGCCGCTTTAAACCTGGTGGGACTTGATTACACTGTTTTTGGCAACCACGAGGTTGATCTGGGAATTGAAAATTTGAAAAAAAGAATCGCCGGACTGGATGCTGAAGTCCTGGCCAGCAATCTGCGTTACAAAGATGAAGACCGGTTATTTCCCGGCACAATAGAGCTGGCGGTCGAGGAGATGGGCGGTCTGCGGGTGGGATTTTTCGGTTTGATAAATGAAAAAACTCCGGGGATGGCCGTCCCGGAGCGGGTTGAAGATCTCATATTTCTCCCCGAGGTTGAAACCGCCCGCCGGATGATTGAGCGGCTCCGGGAAAAAGAAGTGGATCTTATTATTGCAGTCAATCACCTCGGTCTGGAGCGGGATCGCAGGCTTGCGAGAAAGGTTTCCGGGATTGATGTCATCGTTGGCGGCCACAGCCACGACTTACTCTGGAAACCCGTCCTGGTTGACAGCACAGTAATAGTTCAGGCCGGAGGTCGCCTTCGCAATGCCGGCCGGCTCGATCTCAAGTTTAAAAATGGAGAGCTGACCGAGCACAACTGGGAGCTGGCCACCCTTTACGAGGACCGCTACCCGCCAGATACCCGGATGGCTGCAGTATTTAAACCATATCTGGAGGAAGCAAAAGAATTTTTATATCAAATCGTAGGTCGCACCAGTGGATCTGTCGAACGCTATGTTTCCCAGACCTCTCCGCTGGGTAACCTGATAACGAACATAATGCGAGAGAAGCTCAAGGCGGATTTTGCATTCATGAACCCAATGGGAGTCCTGAAATCTTTGCCGGAGGGGGAGATAACCCGTCGTGATCTGATGCGCGCAGTCCGCTACGGAAATTACCTGGTAAAACTGGAGCTAACCGGCAGCCAGATCCGCCGAATCTTTGAGCGCAGCCTCCGCTATCCGGACCGTCTCATCCAGTTCAGCGGTGGAACTGTAAAAATAAATCCCGCCAGACCCCGAGGCCAGCGCACGGGAACTATTAATGTCGCCGGAGAACAACTGCAGGAAGAAAAAACATACACAGTAGCCACCAGTAATTTTGTTGCTGCCCGCCCGATATTCAGAGCAGCAAAATCCCGCACCGACCACCCGGATCTAATCCTCTGGCAGGTTCTGGAAGAATACTTTCAGAACCACCAGCTAATAGAACCCCCATATGCCAACCGCTATAAAAAAAGCACCCCAGCCTTCAACCCCGTTAATTGATTTGATTTAGATGTGATTCTTTCCGCGTTCATAATTCGATAAATTACACGGGATTATCGTGATACGTTACAATAGACCTTTGACCTTCGACTTTTGACTATTGACCTTCGACTTTTGACTATTGACCTTCGACCTTCAATATCCAGTCCATTAGGTTGTTGATTTAGAATTTGAAGTTAATCGGCATCGATCAGCGTCCATCTGCGAGTCATATGATTTTGATTAGTTGGTGATTGTAAGTCCTAGACCTTCGACCTTCGACTTTTGACTATCGACTGTTAACCCTCGACTCTCGACCCTTGACCATTAATTTTTGACCCATCTCCCTTTTTACTTGCCCGCGTCATCCTCCGTGTTAAAAAGGTTTTGGTTTTACCTGATCTCTACTCAATATTCAGGTCTAAAATCAAGGTAGTTTTCTGATTCGATGGGACCCGGGTTGAATTACCATAAATTTTCCGGTTAGGTTTTCAGATTTATCTATAATCAATTCGGTAAGCTGTTTGGCGATGTGTTTGCGGACGGTATAAGGATATCTTAAATAGATTACTCCAACCTGTTTTTGAGCTTCGGCAAACACAAAATGACTGAAGTCTCTGTCCTCAGTTATAAGCATTCTATTCGATTCAAGAGCTTTTTTGGCTACAAGTTGATCAGAAATCCCTGGAGTTGTTTCAGCGATATAAATAACATCGTGGTTGAGTGACCGTAAAGTTTTAACAATCAAGTAATCACAGCTCTCATCCGCGAGAAACTTCACTATGGAAAACACTCCTGTTGAAAATTAGGAAGGCCGGCAGTAGGGTAACTAACGGTATTATGTTCCGGTAGGGCGGACAAACTCTTCATCGGCGTGTGTCCGCGCTGCGTAATTAAGGACTGCCTGGATGTCTGCTTTTTCGAGATGCGGATAGGATTCAAGCAAATCTGTAATTTCGGCTCCCTCAGCCATTTTCTTCAAAATAAGTTCCACAGTAATCCGTGTCCCGCGAATCACAGGTTTACCATTTAATCGCTCGGGATTCATTTCTATACGCTCAACAAGTTCCATATTAACCACCTCCATAACTAAAGTATAGACCTTATGTCTTTGTTTTTCCAGAATCAATTAAAAACCAATCGTCGGTTAATGCCACTCAAAATCTTCAGCATTGACTGTAACGTCTCGAATTGATTCCAGTAAATCCGAATTATAATCCAGTCCATTTTGTTTTTGATGTGATTGCTTTCCCGTTCGTAATTCGATAAATTACACCGGATTATCGTGATACGTTACATTGACTCAAATAACCCCAAGGGCAATTTGAAGAGACTCATCAAGGCACTCAAGCTGATGATCATACAGACAAGCAATCCGCTCACTTAAAAGAGCTTGTTTGATCGTATACAAATAATCACACTGGACCTTAGTTGAATGTTTTAATCCCAGCCCTTTAAGCATAACCTCATCATCGTATATTTTATCAGTCCTACGGCTGGAGCAGCCGGCAATAATTACATTTTCACCCTCACTATTTCTCACATCCGGTGAAACAATTACTGCCGGTCGTTTTTTGTCTTCAGAAGGAAATTGCACCCACCAAAGTTCCCCGCGGTGCGGAAAATCGTCATTAATCATCTAAATCACTCAACGTTTCCTCCTGGGCCCGCATGGCTTCGGTAGATATGGGTTTCTCCCGTCGATACTTTTCAGCAAGTCGTTTTTCCCGCAACTGTTTCTCCAGCAACTTCAAAGACTCCTTCACCACCTCTGAACAGGAATCAAAATCCCCGGCTTCTTTTATCTTCTTCACCACCTGTTCGCTTTGATCATCCAGATAAGCAGAAGTCGCCATAATTGTCACCTCCATTAGAAATATAGCACTCTTTCTATATATATTCAATTGGTTTTTCAATTGAAAACATATTTATTCAACGCGTTCGATTCTGGTGTTAAAAATATGTTTTGACGTCTCGCTGTCATACCGGACTTGATCCGGTATCCAGAGGTTTTGCCGCCGAATTTACCGTTCCCGCTGTTTCCCCCCGCTAAGCCACTCTGTATTCATTCGACTGTTAACCCTCGACCTTCGACTTTTGACTATCAACCGAATTCCCCCGACCCTCGACTCCTGCCCTACAATTAATTATATTTTGTTGATTTCCTTGATGTAGTGTAGTATGTTTTGAGTGTAAGGAATTAAAGTAAGGAGAAGGAGGCGGTTTTAATGGTAAAAACAGCTAAGGTGACTTCGAAAAACCAGATCACAATCCCCAAACCGGTGCGCGAGAAGCTGGGGATACAGATTGGGGACGAACTGTTGTTTGAATACAGGGAAGGTGAACTGGTAGTTTCGAAGCAGCTCAAGGATAATCCTTTTGAGAAATATCGGGGTAGGTTAAAACATCTAAAGGGAGAAGAACCTGATGAAATAGTTTTCCGCGCGCGTGACCGGCAGTGATTACCGCTGTAGATACAAACGTACTGCTTGATTTATTAATTCCAGCTTCAACCTATGGTTCCCGGGCCGAGAAACTCTTATTTGACGCCGCCGAGCGGGGAGCAGTAATTATCTGCGATCTCGTCTATGCGGAATTAGTTCCCCAATTTGAAAACCCTCAATCTCTGAAGCAATTTATGACTGACGTTAATTTGAAAAGAGTTTCTTTCACTGCAGAAAGTTTAGATTTTGCCGCTAAAACATGGAGCAGCTATTTAAAGCGGCGCCACCAGGGCAGGATACAATGCCCCGCCTGCGGAACAACGGAAGATATCACCTGCGCAAACTGTGGTGAACAAATAGGCGTCCGGCAACACATACTGGCCGATTTTTTGATCGGAGCCCACGCCCACCGCCAGGCCGACCGCCTGCTCAGCCGTGACCGAGGCTACTACAACACTTATTTCCCCGGGCTGAAGCTGATAGACCCCGCCACGGTTTGATTTTCTTACGTGTTGTGACCCTCGACTATCGACCTTCGACCCTTGACCTTCAACTCCCGACTCCCGCCTCCGATTTTTAACTTTCAACCTTCGCCCCCGGTTTAAGTGTTAATCAGGTGAGGTTTTCAGGAAAAATTGTTGCTTGTTAATCTCTTTTAATATTTCCCTGGTCGGGGATAATCCATTTCCACCCGAAGTTGGCCTGAAAGAAATATATCTCATAAATAGTGACCACAAATGCGGTGGCGGTGAAAGCCATAGCCGCTCCGGTGTAGCCAAAAGCGTGGATGAATACAATTGCCAGTGGAATTCCAGTAAAAAATGTAACAAGTGATTTAGTAATTAAGGCCCGCTGGCGGCTGATCACAAAAGCCATGTTATTGAAGATACTGAATAGATTCTGAATGGCGAAAGCAGGCAGCATAATCCAGACCAGCGGCAGGGCGGGAATTGTTTTTTCTCCGTAAATTTGTGGCACAAGCCAGGGAGATGCGATGCCCAGTACAATCATCAGCAGAAACATAATCGGACCAAGCTGGTAGAAGTATTTGCGAAATGTATAATAAAATTCTTCCCGTGATACATTCCATTTTTCGATAAATCTCGGGAAAAGATATGTTTTTATAGGTGACCCGGTAAAGGAGAATATTTTTTGAAGTTTTTTTCCAACATTGAAGTATCCTACCCCCGTTGGACCCGCGAACCCGCCCAGTATGAGTTGCATTATTTCTGTGTATCCCCGGTTAAACAGGCCGGCTATGTAATTGCTGCGTGTGTTATAAAAAATTAATTTAAGATTTTCGACAAAATCAAAAACCGGGTCAAAGATACTACTTAAAGTTATGTTTTTCCAGATCATCAGGAAAGAAACAAGTATAAATAACACAGTAATAAGTTCACCAATAAAATAACCCTGGCATGCTCCCTGTACCCCTCCGGTAATCATAAATCCGATTGGCAAAAAATCGCGGCAGAGTGAGGTCCATATAGCATAAGCTGATTGCCAGCCGAATTTTTCATAAGCAAAGAAAATGGAATTTATAGGTCGCCGAAGGATGAAAAGAAGTTCGCTTAATGCAAACCAGCCCAGTGCAGTCTGCCAGTCGTAAAACAATTGGAAACGGGGCGTAAAAAACCATAAAAAAATCAAAAAAGTCAGTCCAAACAATATGGCTGAAACTGTCTGGATAATGAGACCTCCACGGATAATGTTTCTGTTTCTGTTGGGGAGTTTACCGGTGAGCCGTTCTTTTATTAATTTGAGGATCGGTGAGCCGAGCCGGAGATCAACCGGCAGGGAAAAAACCCTGACAGCAGAAATTATTAAAGCGAGTTGACCAAAACCTCTTGGTTTCAAAATCCTAAATCCGGCTACACCGTAGATAAAACCTGCAAAGTAGGTAAAAAATCTTCCTATGCTGATGATTGATATATTTTTTAAAGCATTTGCAGGGAACCAGCGTTTTAAAAGATTTTTCATTTTTAAAATCCGTTCATTTTGTCTGGTTTAAAATGTAGTTAATTTACAGTGGTTAATTTTATCAAAACATTTAGTAATGGAGCATATATTCACCGGGCCCGGCCAAAATGTATTTTTAACAAATAAATCTATCATAAATAGTACTTATGACAAACAAAGTTCAGCCGTAAGTAGAATATAATAATGCTTTCTATTATTTACTAAGAGCAAAGGGCCGAGGTAGGAAGAAAAGTGCAAAGACGTATTTTCTATTTTGAGGAGAAAAGAAGGTACCCTTAAAATCTTATTCAGCAAAAATTTTACGTGAAAAATTGTTGTATCGAAGTTAACCTATGTTAAATACATAGATAATATATTTTGCTGCTGATTGAGTTTTCGGCTGCGCTGTTGGCATCTTGAGAAATATGGCAGGGCTAAAAACGTATTGTATTGATTTGAATTTAAAACCGGAGGTAATATTCATGAGAGACTTTGAATTATCGCAAGCTAAATCAGCTAATTATTTTAACAGAGTTTTATTATTAGTGGTTATTTTGAATTGCCTGTTGTTTCTGTTTCCAAAATATGTGATCTCTTCTCCTGAACAAGAAAGTCCGACGGCTGATTCTTCCTGGAATCTGGAAACTATTTTAGATCGGTCGTCAAGCAGAGTCACCGGAGTTGGTTTCTCGCCCGATGACCGTTATGTGGCTTATATGGAAAAATCTGGTAGAGTTTATATTCATCGTGTTGGAGGAGATTGGCCATTAGTCAAAATTTTTTATGAACCTGATATTCATATAGGAGGAGACGTAGAGTTTTCTCCGGATGGAAAATGGTTTGTCTATGGCCTGTTAAAAGAGAACCGCGATGCAGTTTTACAGGTAATAAATGTTGAAGACTGGACAAAGGATATAAGAAAAACTCATTCTTCGCAGTCGGGAAGAAGCGCCGGGACTTTAATTAATTTACAGTTTTCAGATGATAATAAGTGGCTTGTTTCAGGAACTAATAGTAATCATTGTTTTGTCTGGGATGTGAAGAATGATTTTTCGCTTGTGCATGTTTTTAATCCGGGGCGATATGGAGCAAATCCGTCCCAGGCTGCTATTTCTGATGATGGTAAATATTTACTCATTACATCCTCAACGAATGCGCCCACTGTTTATAAAATTGGAACCTGGAAAAAAGTTACAGTATTAAAAAATTTACCGTATAGCGGAGCACCTGCCTTTGGTGAGAATAATGAGGCATTTTTTGCGGACCGTTCAAATAACTGGTGGGTTTATGTCCCCGGTCCGGGTTGGACAGAAGTAGTTGAGCGTGAAGCTGCGAGACGGGTTATTAGAAGTGGATTTTCTAATTCTGGCCGTTGGCTGGCGCTGGCGGATGCTGAGGGGCATCTGGAAATTATAGGCACAGTAAACTGGCAGAGAAAAATAGTATTAAAGGAAGCAAAAGATATTATTGGAGGAATTAGTTTTTCTGCTGCTGATGACTATCTTGCCTATACCAGCCGGGACAATAATGTCTATATTCATTCGGTTCCGAAACAATATTGTGAAATATCAGAACGGGATGATAATTATCTGGAATTAATTGATTTGGATTCCAGTGATATTTCCGAACTGAATTTGGAATTTAATGAAGACAAATCAACGCTCACTATTCACTATGGTGATAAGTCAGAGCTTGCACTTAGTTACGGTGAAGGTTCTTCCTTAATGATCGAAGATACTCCGGGTGGAAAGTTGAAAATAGAATTAAAATTAAAGTGAATAGTGAATACTTTTTATCGTACTAGTTATAAAACTTATCAGGAGCTATAAATATGAATTTTTGCCTGGACTCATTTACTGTTCTTAAGCACAAGTTTATTCGTCGTTTTAAATGTCAGAAAGGACTCTGGATGGAGCGGTTAGGTTTTTATTCAGAGCTTAGTTGGGAGGGGTACCAGCCTGTATTTATTATTTCTACAGGCCGCACAGGAACCACTTTTTTAGGCGGATATTTTTTCAATCAATTTGATAACGTGCTTGCTTACCATGAACCACAGCCTGATTTCTATGATCTGGGTGTTGAAATGGCCCGGGGAAATACTGATGAGTTAAAAACAAAAAAAATAATAACCGCCAACAGAAAGTGGGTCTTAAAAGAATTAGACAAAAAATCAGCAAGGTATTACATAGAAGCAAACCATTATCTGTTTTCGTTGATACCGATTATTAAAGAAATTTTCCCCAGACCGAAATTTGTACATATTGTTCGAGATGGCCGGGAAGTTTTACGGTCGGCGTATAACAGGGGCTGGTACAGGCCAGCAAGTTCCTATGATTATCTCAAAGCAACTGATTTTTCTGATGACTCCTTTTTTGAAAGCTGGGATAATCTTTCACGGTTTGAAAAAATAGCCTGGTACTGGCAGAAAAAAGATCGATATATTTGTGATATTCTAAAAGAAGAAAATAATTCGTTACGAATATATTTTGAAAATATTTTTGATGCAGAAAATAACTATGCTGGCATGGAAAAATTAATTAATTTTTTGGGCCTGCCTTCAAAAAAGTTCAGAGATTATTTAAAAAATAAAATTAGATCCAGCAAAAGCTACGAGCTTCCCCACTGGACTGATTGGGAAGATGAGCGGAAAGAAAAATTTAATAATATTGCCGGTGAACACTTGAAGTATCACGGCTATTCGTGGGGAAACTAATCTAGTTTTATAATTTCGGTTAACACCTCTGCTATATATTTACCATGTTTCTCGAAATTACATCTTTCTTAAAATGACTTCCGTCCGTTTAGTGCGATTTGCTGTCTTTCCTTCGGGTGCTTCTGGTAGTAATCGATTTTATCCAGTAAATCATATTCCGATTCGTAAGTATCATAATGATCCCTACGAAACTTTTAAAAATTGCTTATAAATTGTAACACAATTTTATAGTTAATTTTAAAATCAATGATTATCGCTAACTTACATTCCGCAATTCTGAGCAGCCATGAAACAGCATTTCAGAGGATTCTGAAGTTTTTTACTGCAAGTCCGCGATAATCATTTTAAAATCTATTTTAATCCGCACGTAACGTATTAATGTTATTTCGTTGTTGGTCCGCTTCACCATTCCTATTTTCAGTTTCCAATCTCCGTTCCCGGTTGATGTTGACTTTGACGTCATGCCGGGCTTGACCCGGTATCCAGAGGTTTTGACATTTTTGTTGTCGTTTAACGGTTTTCCTCGACACATCCACTCTGTAATCCTTCGTCCTTCGACTTTTGATTGTTGACCCTCGACCGAATTTTCTCGACTTTCAACTTTCAACCTCCGTCCCCCGGTTGATGTTGACTTTGACGTCATGCCGGGCTTGACCCGGTATCCAGAGGTT
>CAYTSZ010000059.1:0-10725 GCA_964440635.1 uncultured bacterium | reverse complement strand
TCGCAGACAGCAGGAAGCTGTCGAGAATGAGAAAACAAGATGTGATACATCCTCAATCTCAGAACCGCTCAACTTAGGTAAAAAATACCCCTGTTTTCAGTCGACCATTTCCGGAATCAATGAACGAACGAGCGACTTAAAGCGTTTTTTGGCTTTTTCTGTCGCCTCTATAACTTCCTCGTGATCCAGCGGCTGGTCAAGAATACCGGCCGCCATATTGGTCAAACAGGAGATACCCAGCACTTCCATCCCTGCGTGGTTGGCGGCAATAACTTCTGGCACTGTAGACATTCCAGCCATATCTCCCCCCCAGCTCCGATACATTCTTATTTCTGCCGGAGTTTCGTAGGTGGGTCCCATGGAAGCGATGTAAACACCCTCCCTGAGTTTGATATCCAGCATCCTGGCCTTAGTGCGGGCCAGTTCTTTGAGATCGGGGCTGTAAGCATAGGTCATGTCAACAAACCTGGGCCCAATATCGGAATCATTTTCGCCAAATAAAGGATTGGCACCAAGAAAGTTAATATGGTCTGTAATCAGTGCCAGCTCGCCAACGTCAAACTCTTCGTTAACAGCACCACTGGCATTTGTGACCAGCATTTTCGGACAGCCCATGGCGGCCATCACCTGAACAGGAAAAACCAGATCTGAAATAGGATGGCCTTCATAATAATGATACCGCCCCTGCATCAGGTAAACGGGCACACCTTCCAGTTCGCCAAGAACAAGCTGTCCGGCATGACCCTCAACCTTTGATTCAAGGAAACCCGGTATATCACCATAAGGAATGACAACAGCGTTATCAACTTCTTCCCCTAACTCTCCAAGACCGGAACCAAGAATAAGCCCCAGTCGCGGTTTTACCTCCGATATTTTGTCAATATAATCAACAGCTTCCTGCACTTTTTTTGATAGTTTCATCTGATAAAAACCTCCACTTTCATTTTTTTCTTATTTTCGGGATACTCAATTAAATTGGAATCGACTTCTTTGTTGTTAACTACAATTTTTTCGATTTCACCTTTTGAATTTTCTTTCTGATTTAACTGCACAGTCCACTCCACACCACGGTGGTTGCGGGTCACCCGGGCTCCATCCCAGTGCGGCGGCAGTGCGGGATCTATCTTCATTCCGTCCCAACTGGGGCGAACTCCGAGGATGTGATCCAGAACAGACCTGTAAACCCAGGAAGCTGTTCCGGACAGCCAGTGGTAGTTACCCTCCCCGAAATCCTGGGAATCCGGTCCGGTCACATTCTGACAGTATGCGTAAGGTTCCAGCCGGTAATGGTCCGGATGTTCACGGGAGTGGGTGGTGGGACTTATCCTGGACCACAGTTCATAAGCTTCCCGCCGCCGGCCCAGCTTGGTCAGGGCAATTATAGTAAAAGCCGCCGCGTGACTGAAAATCGAGCCGTTCTCTTTTTTTCCGGGAAGGAACTGAGTAATCACACCTATTTCAGGATCAACTTCCGGGTATGCGGGACCAAAATAACGATAGCCCCAGCGAGTATCAAGTTGTTCTTTTACCGCATCGAAGGCGCGGTTGGCTCGCTCTTCGTCGGCAACATCGGACAAAACAGCCCAGGTCTGTGTGTTCAAAAACAGGCTCCCGTAATCGTCCTTGCTGGTGCCGATTTTTCGACCGTCATCGGAAAATGCACGCAGATACCAGTCCCCATCCCAGCACTGCCGGTTCAAGGTTTCCTTCGTTTTCTTAGCTTCGGCCCTGTATTCCTCTATTTTCTCCTCATACCCGTCCACTCGCTCAAGGATTTTAACCGTCAAACGCAACATTCCGTGCAAAAACTGACCAATCCAGACCGATTCCCCTTTCCCCTCTTCTCCGAGAGTATCCAGGGCATCATTCCAGTCACCATATCTAATTAACGGCAGGCCACGCTCACCACGCTGGGTCAGCACATAATCAATACCCTCGATCATATGCTGGAGCACGGTTGCTTTCTTATCAGACTGGAGATATTCAATTTTTTCCTCTAAAAAATCCCAGTCACCAGTTTCTTTCAAATAAGCGGAAAGAGCCAGAGGGACCCATAAAGGATCATCGGCATTATCACTTTTGTCATAGTCGCGGGCGCCACGCGGAGTTCTGTGGGAATTAAGTCCATTTTCGTAGGTAAAAGAAAGAATATGGGCTAATTTTTTACGAGCGTCAGTGGGATCCATAGGGGTAACTCCGAAAGATTCATGACAGGCATCACGATAACCGGTGTATCCCTGCGAGGAATGCCAGAATGAAGGTGCCCGCCCGAACCAGGTGTTAATAGTAACTTGATAAGGAAGCCAGGTGTTAACCAGATTCTCAAGATCGCTGTCGGGCAGTTGAACCTGAACCTGCCTTAACCTGTTTTTCCAGTATTGTCGGGTATCAGATAAAGCTGTTTTTACATAACTTTCGGTTTGAATTTTTTTCCAGTTAAAATCATCCACTTCCGCGCGGGGCATAAGTCCTACTATAGAGGAAACTTTTTCTTCGGCTCCCCCGTCCAGTTCTATTTTCCAATCAAAAGCTCCCACCGCATCACTACCGGACACCTCATTGCAACCAAGCGAGGCATGTTCAAGGGCCACAGGATTATGATACCCCCTGTATGTTCCAAAAAACTCATCACGACTTGATTCCCAGCTTGCCGGCGCACGGGTGGCGGTTTTGTATACCGCATACGGCCAGGTCATTATTTCACGGTGTTTACCGGTATCAGTCTCCCAGTGTCTTTTTGTTGCTATCAGCAGTTGCCGGTCAGGATCATAATTAACTTCTTTGAACAGCAGATCCCACTGGCGATCTATTGCATCCCTAAGGGTATTTCCCATCAGTAATTCAGCAAGAGAAACCACCCGTAACCTGCGTTTTCTGGTTCCTTTGTTCCTGAGGGTCATCGACCATATTTCATGATTTTGATCAGGAGGAACGAAATACCGTATTTCTGTTTCAATATCTTCGTATAGCGAGGTTATTGTGGTGACGCCAGGTTCATGCACACAGCTAAAATCTTCCAGTTTGGAATTCATTGGAACCCGGTTGGGGGACCAGATAAACTGATGTTCCTCATCCATAAGATAAAAAAATCGTCCCGGGCAATCTCGCTGAATTCCATTGACCTCGCGCCTGAGGACACCGTGGCGGGCCGGATCAACAAAAAATGAGAATCCTCCCCCGTGCTGACTGATCAGAGCACAATAATCCCCATTTGTCAGGTAGTTAATCCAGGGCATGGGAGTGTTCGGATTTTTAATTTCAAAACTGCCATCCGAATTAAAATCACCATATTTAAAATTCATATTTTTTTTGATCCTCCTGTGTGTTTTCTTTCTAACATCAACTGGCTGACTCTATCAGGAAGAAAAATCAGTGTCAACAGTTCAATCTCCCCGGCGATGCTCTTTAACCCCCCTTTAAAACCGTCAACTGGCTCGATTAAAGCCAAGATAAAACAAGTATATAAGGTCAACCTACCATAAATTTTAATTTATTATTCTAAGTAATGTTTGTGTATTGAACACTCTTTTTTTCTCAATGTTAAACTTTTTAAACAAAACAGGGGATTTTTTAGTAAACTAAGTATTAATATTATGCTAACATTTTAAAGCTTAGAAATTATTGACTTTCATCAATCGGAGGTAAATAGGAAATGGATATTTCAGAAAACATTATGGATGAGGTAGAGGCGCTGGCACTCAGGGCCAGTGAAGCGGCACTGGAGATTTATAAACGTGATTTTGAGGTCACCTACAAAAAAGATGATACTCACTCCCCGAACTCTCCTCTGACGGAAGCAGATATGACTTCACATCGAATAATAGTTGACGGTTTAGAGGAACTGACACCGGAAATTCCTATTATCTCCGAAGAATCCAAAGAGAATATGAGTTACGAAAAAAGAAAGGATTTCGACCGTTTCTGGTTGGTTGATCCCCTGGACGGAACCAAAGAGTTTGTTAAGAAAAACGGGGAATTTACCATAAACATTGGCTTGATTGTAGGCGAAACACCCAGGGCGGGTGTTGTAATCGCCCCGGACCTGGGAGAAATATACCGGACCGACGGAGAAATAGCATTTATCAAAAAGGACGGAGAAAAGAGACAAATAAGTGTCTCCAAACAGGATCAACTGGCCGGTTCTACGATCGTCTGCTCACGCTCTCACAGTGGAGGAAAAATGAAGAAGTTATTTAACACCGTGGATTTCGGGCAAACGCTACCCACGGGCAGCAGCCTGAAATTCTGCCAGGTAGCGGAGGGCGAAGCCGACGTATACTGTCGCTTCAATCCTACCTGGGAATGGGACACGGCAGCAGGGGACGCAGTAGTCCGAGCAGCCGGAGCAACTGTGAGCCGGTTGGACGGAAAATTGCTGACCTATAATAAACAAAGTTTTAAAAATGAAGATGGATTCCTGATAACTAACGGTCTTTTGCACAATGATATGTTAGAGGCGGTAAAAAACATTAACTGAAATGAAAACCCCGAGCTTCGATCCTGGCAGATCAGTGTTTTGAGTTAATTTCTACTCTCAGAATGCTAAAATCCAGGTTGAGCAATTTAAATTGAGCAATTCTTGATCAGAAATACCCTATCTCTCTGAATACCGTCAGAGAGCCATGGTGTCTCCTCAATCTCAGAACCGCTCAACTCATGTAAAACATATTTCGTAGATCATAATATCAGTTGACAAATCGCCTGTGCTGACATACCCTCAAAGCAGTCCGGGAGGACATTTTATTTATAAATCCGGTTAATCCGCCTTCAGTATTTCTTGTCTCCAAGCAGATATTCCCGGGTTCAGTTAAACAGGTAAAAAAATATACTTTAAGGAGTGTTAATAATGATTGATTTAACTATGAACGAAGAACAACTCGAAAAGGCGGTAGAAAGAGCAAAAGAAAATAATATTGTTCTGCCTACTTTCGAGCAGATGAAAAATCCGGAACTTATTCCCGATAAAATAAAAAAAGAACTGGAAGAGATTGGTCTCTGGGATATAAACCCCCTTAACCTTTTTCGTATAAGCTGGAAAAACGAACCGAAAGAACAGGGCGGACGCTATGGTGATGTCAATTACGTGGAGCTGCCCAAAGAAATAACCGGAGTAGACGCCAGAATTATTGCCCTGGTAGGGAAATGGTTTCCGACCGGCGCACATAAAGTTGGTGCCACTTACGGCTGTCTGGCCCCTCGTCTGGTAAGCGGACAGTTTGACCCCTCTTTTCACCAGGCTGTCTGGCCTTCAACCGGTAACTACTGCCGGGGCGGTGCCTACAACTCTTCGCTTCTTTCCTGCGATTCTATTGCCATACTGCCGGAAGGAATGAGCAAAGAGCGTTTTGAGTGGCTGAAAAAAGTGGCCGGCGAGGTAATCCCGACTCCCGGGACAGAATCAAATGTAAAAGAGATTTTTGATAAATGCTGGGAACTCAGAGCCGATCCGGAATACAAGGATCGAATCAAGATTTTTGACCAGTTCCAGGAATTCGGAAACCACCTCTGGCACTACGAAGTTACCGGCAGCGCTTTCGAGGATGTTCTGGACATGGAAATGAATGAAGATGACCGCCTGGCGGGAACTGTTGTAACAACCGGGTCCGCCGGAACAATTGGCGCCGGTGACTATATGAAAGAGCTGTTCCCAAACAGCAAAATTGCCGCGGCCGAAGCGCTTCAGTGCCCGACACTGCTCTACAACGGGTTTGGCGCCCACAGGATCGAAGGCATCGGTGACAAACACGTTCCCTGGGTTCACAATGTCCGCAACACCGACACCATAATCGCCATCGACGACCAGGATTGTATGGATCTTATCCGCCTGTTCAACGAACCGGCAGGAAAAAGTTACCTGGACAAACAGGGTGTCGATGGAAAGATGATCGAACAGCTTGATCTGATGGGTATATCTGGTGTCGCCAATATTCTGTCGGCAATCAAGTTCGCCAAACATTACGAACTGACTGAAAACGACATTGTTCTTACCGTCTGGACCGACTCGATGGAACTTTATGGTTCCCGGCTTGAAGAACTGCGTGAAGATTGTGGCGAATACAACGAGGACGAGGCTGCAGGTCATTATGAAAACTGTCTTCTCGGCCAGTCCACTGATCACATGCTGGATCTTCGCTATGAGGACCGGCTGCGCGTTCACAACCTCAAGTATTTCACCTGGGTCGAACAGCAGGGTAAAGATAGCGAAGAGTTAAACGACCAGTGGTATGACCGCGAATACTGGGACAGGATTCACCAGCAAACCGGTGATATTGACGAATTGATCCGCGAATTTAACGATCGGGTCGGTATCATTTAGCGTTCTGGCTTTCCCCGGAGTAAATAAGCTCGGAGTATAGCAGTATAATTATGCTTCAAAACTCCGGGGACTACCGCGCAAGTGATCTTAAAATGATCCGTTCCTCCGGAGGTTTACCGAGATGAAAACAAAAACAATGTTTGAAAAACTGTGGGAAAAACACGTGGTTTTTGAAGAGGAGGGTCGCCCTCCTCTTCTCTATATCGATCGCCATCTGCTGCACGAAGTTACATCCCCACAGGCATTTGAGGGATTGCGTCTTGCCGGCAGAGAGGTGCGACGGCCTGATCTGACTATGGCCACCATGGACCACAATGTTCCCACCGATCCGGATCAGATGCAGATCACCGATCCTATTTCCGCCAAACAGGTGGAGACATTGCGCGAAAACTGCCAGGAGTTCGGGATCCGTCTTTACGAGATGAAAAATCACGAACAGGGAGTAATTCACGTTGTCGCCCCCGAAGAGGGAATTATACTTCCCGGAATGACGGTTGTCTGCGGCGACAGCCACACGGCCACACACGGTGCTTTTGGATCGCTTGCTTTTGGAATTGGAACCAGCGAAATCGAGCATGTTCTGGCCACCCAGACCCTTCCCCAGCAAAAACCACTCAGCATGGAGATTCATCTGGCCGGTTCCCGGCAAAAGGCAGTTACCTCCAAGGATATTATTCTGGCCATAATTAAAAAGATCGGAACCGACGGGGGAACCGGTTGCGCTGTCGAATATACCGGCGATGTTTTGCAAACACTTTCAATGGAACAGCGCATGACAATCTGCAATATGTCAATAGAAGCCGGAGCCCGCACCGGCATGATAGCTCCTGATGAAGTGACGTTTGAATATCTGAAAGGCCGGCGATTCGCCCCGAAAGGTAAAAAACTTGAAAAATACCTGGACGAATGGCGCCAGTTGCCTACCGATCCCGGGGCAGAATTTGATAAGAGAGTTGAAATTGATGTGTCAAACCTGGTCCCGCAGGTAAGCTGGGGAACAAACCCGGAAATGACCACGGACGTAACCGGCCAGGTTCCCGGGCCGGTTGATTTTGAAGATCCCGAAGATAAAAAAGCAGCCTCCGAAGCACTGGACTACATGGGGTTGAAAGCTGGAACTAACATCGAAGATATAAAACTTGATCATATCTTTATAGGTTCCTGCACAAACGGTAGAATAGAAGATTTAAGAGCAGCCGCCAGCGTTGTAAAAGGTAAAAAAATTGACCGGAATCTCAAAGGACTGGTTGTCCCGGGATCAATGCTGGTCAAAAAGCAGGCGGAAGAAGAAGGTCTCGATAAAATATTCAAAGAGGCCGGTTTTGAATGGCGCAACGCCGGCTGCAGTATGTGCCTGGCAATGAACGCCGATAAACTCAAACCCAAAGAACGCTGCGCCAGCACCTCAAACCGTAATTTTGAGGGGCGCCAGGGTGCGGGTAGCCGCACCCATCTGGTAAGCCCATTAAGTGCCGCGGCTGCAGCCATAGAAGGACATTTTGTGGATGTCAGAAACTATGACCTCGGCGAGCAGATCCCGGAAGGTTATTAATAAAGGTGTTGATTAGTTATGGAACCGTTTAAAACTTTAACTGGAATTGTTGCCCCGCTTGATAAAACAAATGTGGATACAGATCAGATAATACCAAAACAGTTTCTGAAACGGGTCGAGAGAACCGGTTTCGGAAAATTTTTGTTTTACGACTGGCGATATACCCGGGGGATGGAAGAAAATCCTGATTTTATATTAAACAATTCACCCTATAATGAAGCGATGATTTTGTTGACCAGGGATAATTTTGGTTGCGGGTCCTCGCGCGAACATGCTCCCTGGTCCCTGAAAGATTTTGGTTTCCGGGTAATAATCGCCCCCTCTTTCGCGGATATATTCTACAACAACTGTTTTCAGAACGGAATACTCCCCCTGAAACTGGACGGCGAAACCGTAGACACTCTTTTTGAAAAAACAGAAAGAAACGATATCTTAAGACTGACAGTTGACCTGGAAAATCAGGTTATAAGCTCCGAAGACGGACTTGAAATAGAGTTTAAAATTGATCCTTTCCGGCGCCAGATGCTTCTGGAAGGGCTTGATGATATTGATCTTACGCTGAGGAATGAGGATAAAATAAAAGAATATGAGCAATCTGACAGAGCACCTTTCCCCGTTCGAGACTGATTCCCTGCCTCCTCTGAAAAAGGAACCGGTAAATACGGCAAATTATCCGGTCCTGTTTTTTGACATTGACGGAACCCTGCTTTATACCCGGGGCGGAAGAAGAGCTATATCACGGGCTTTCGCCGAACTTTTTGGCGTTGAAGAAGCTTTTTCCGACGTAAGTTTTGCCGGCCAGACCGATCCCCTTATTGTGGGTCGGGTTTTTACGGAAAATTCTATTGAACACAGCGAAGAAAATTTCAACCATCTCTATGATCTTTATTACCGCTACCTCGCAGAGGAAATAAAGGCTGATATCAGACCGTTCAACGGAATTCCCTCTCTACTGTCAAAATTGCAAGAAATGCCGCTGCACCTGGGTATAATAACCGGTAACAACTTCACCGGAGCCCGGATCAAACTGACGGCAGCAGATCTGCACCATTTTTTCGAGGGCGGTGCTTATGCAGAAGATGGCCCACAGCGAACAAAAATAGCGAAAGCCGGCCTTGAAAAATTTGGGGTCAGAGCAAAGGATGCTTTGATGATCGGCGACTCGATTCACGACATCAGAGTTGGGCGCGAAAACGGTATGCTGACCCTGGGGCTGCCGACCGGGGTTACTCCGGTGAATGATTTGAAAGATGAAAATCCAGATTATCTGTTTGAAAAATTAAACGAAGATAATCTGCTTATGGTTTTGAAAAACCACAACTTTTTAACCTGAATCCCCTCTTTTTGGGGCCTTTAAAATCTTCTACTAGGAAAATTACTCCGGGAATCCTTCCTCTGTCATCCGGGCCGGATCCAGCACGCAATCCAGTTCTTCTTCTCCCATTATATTTTCCTCAAGGGCAACCTGCCTGATTGTTTTGTCCTCGTTTAATGCTTTTTTGGCAAGCAAAGCGGCCCGATCGTAACCAATTCGGGGGGCAAGAGCGGTTGCCAGGGAAAGATTTCTCTCCAGTAACTGCTGGCAGCGCTTGCGGTTTACCTGAATTTTGACGATACAACGCTCGGAAAAATTAGCGGCCGCATTTGTAAGCAGCCTGATAGATTCAAGCAAACTGTCGGTCATAACCGGAAGCATAGTATTTAATTCAAAATGACAGTCGAATGCCGCATATGAGATGGTGCTGTCATTACCGCTTACCCGGGCTACCACCTGCAGTAGAGATTCAATGATTACCGGATTTACCTTGCCGGGCATTATTGAGGAACCGGGCTGCTGGGGTTCTAACTTAAGTTCATTCAAACCACAGCGAGGTCCGGTGGCCAGCCAGCGAATATCGCTGCCGATCTTCTGCAGTGCAAGCGCTGTGTTTTTCAGCAACGAGGAGACAGAAAGCACAGCTTCCCGGCTGTTTTGAGCCTCAAAATGATTTTTCGCTTCAACAAACTCAAGCCCGGTTTTTTTATTTATAACCTCAAGAACGAGTGAAACAAAATCAGGATGACAGTTCAATCCCGTTCCCACCGCCGTGCCTCCGAGAGCAAGTTCTTTTAATTCCTCCAGACCGGTATTTAGTCTTACAATATTTTTTTCGAGCCGCCGTCGATAACCGGAAAAAACCTGGTCAAACCGGACCGGGGTGGCATCCTGCAGGTGGGTCCGGCCGGGTTTGACAATCCCGGCGAATTCTTCTTCTTTCTCAGCCAGACGGTCGGAAAGCTGCCTGAGAGCCGGCAATAATTTTTTCTTCATCTCAAGCGCGGCGCTAATATGGAGAACCGAAGGCATTACATCATTGGAAGACTGACAGAGATTCACATGATCGTTGGGATGAATTTGTGAACTTTTCTCCCCATCCCCAAGCAATTCGTCTGCCCGGCGCGCTATAACCTCGTTGGCATTCATATTGGTAGAGGTTCCACTGCCGGTCTGATAAATATCCACCACGAACTGATCTGTGAATTTTCCTTCGACTATTTCCAGCGCAGCCTGCTTTATGGCCGCCGCTTTTTCATTGTCCAGCAAACCTATCCGTTCGTTCGCCATTGCCGCGGCGTATTTGATAAGCCCGAGGTTACGAATGAATTGAGGGGGAAATTTATCTCCGCTGATAGGAAAATTTTCTTTCGCCCGCTGGGTCTGGGCGCCGTAATAAACTCCGGCAGGAACTTTTACTTTCCCGAGACTGTCAGTTTCAATTCTATAATCTTCTTCCATGATAACTCCTCGTTAAATGTTTAAGATACCTAAGTTGAGCGGTTCTGAGATTGAGGATGTATCACATCTTGTTTTCTCATT
>CAYTSZ010000058.1:0-10725 GCA_964440635.1 uncultured bacterium | reverse complement strand
AAATGTTTTGATTTTGATTTATGCTTTTAACTATTAACTCTGAACGATGAACTATAAACTGTGTTAACCTCAATTGGGTTGAATTTGGGTTGGGGTTTGTTTATTATTTAAATTCAGTCTATTATTGAACGTGATACTGTAGTAACGAAACTTAAATCAGTTTGATTCAGCAACAATCTTAATCAAGGAGGAAAAAGATGAAATTAGGGCATAAGGTTCTGGCGGGATTCGGGGTTTTAATTCTGCTAATGGTGGTTATGTGCGGGATATTTTTCTACATGCAGGGTGTAAATGAACATATCCAGGCCGATACACTGAATGCCAGAAAATCGATGCAATTTTCTGATGAACAGGAGATTGCGCACCTGAGCTGGTTGAATCAGCTTTCCATGGCTTTGATTGAAGAACATCAGTTTGAGGGTCAGCTTGATCCTACCCTCTGTAGCTTTGGTAAATGGTATTATGAAACCAGGGATAGCGAAAAATATAACTCCTGGTCGGAAGAAATGAGGGAAACATTTGATAAATTTGAGGCCCCTCACAGGGCCTTGCATGAATCGGCCAAACAAATAAATGAGCTTGTTGCAGCCGGTAATTTTTCGGCTGCCGAAGAACATCTGGAGACCGAAACCACAGGGTATGTCGGGACAATCAGGGATTTACTGGAAGAGATGCATCACCACTATCAGGCCCGGATAGAGAATAATTCCAGGCAGCTTGAAAAAGCCCAGAGTGCTACTTTTTGGGTTATAATTGCTTCTTTGCTGGTCGCGGTTGTGATAGCGCTGGGAATTGTATACCTGATGAATTCCTACGTAATAGCGCCCCTGGTGGGAGTAGTTGATGTTATGGATCGCCTGGCCGAGGGGAATCTGCGCCAGGAGCAGCTCGAGGTTAACAGCAGCGACGAAGTTGGAGATCTGCGGCGTATATTTAATAAACTGCTCGAATCTCTGCAGCATCTTGTCGACCAGGCAGAAGCGATTGCCAGTGTTGATCTGACCGCGCCGGTTCTGGACGATCAGATTGAAGGGGATCTGGGGAAAGCTTTCTCCAGGGTCATAAGAAACCTGCGCAAGCTGGTCAAACAGGCCGATGCCATTGCCGCCGGCGATCTTCATTCTTCCATACTTGATGAAAAACTTGAGGGAGATCTCGGGGAGGCTTTCCAGCGCGTCGTAAACAACCTGAGAAAACTTGTTGCTCAGGCGGAAGCTATTGCCCGGCTTGATCTGACCGACCGGGCCCTGGATGAAAAGATATCCGGAGATCTTGGCGAGGCGTTTGTGGTTATGGTCGATAAACTGGAGAACTTTGCCCGCCAGATAGCATCCTCCGCTGATGAACTTAACAATGCCAGCCAGGAGCTCTCTTCCGGGGCCGAGGAGCAGTCCTCCTCCCTGCAGGAAACATCCTCTGCGGTCGAAGAGATGGCCTCCATGGTGGATCAGAGTTCCAAAAATGCTTCCGAATGCGATGACCTGAGTCAGAAGGCCGCGCAGACAGCCCGCGACGGCAGCAGCACGGTGGAAAACCTTGCCGAAACAATGGAACAGATCGATAAAGACAGCAGCGAAATTTCAAAAGCGATTGAAATGATTGACGATATCGCTTTTCAGACCAATCTGCTTGCTCTGAACGCCGCAGTCGAGGCGGCCAACGCCGGTGAACATGGTGCCGGGTTTGCCGTGGTTGCCGATGAGGTCCGCCAGCTTGCCCAGCGCAGCGCCGAGGCGGCAAAAGAGATTGACCATATTATCGAGGAAAGCACCGAGCGGTCCAGCAGGGGCGCTGAGATGGCCAAACAGTCCCGCGAGGTACTGGAAGAGATAGAAACCGGCGTGAGCACAGTTGCCGAGAGGATGCAGGAGGTTGCCAGCGCCAGCGAGGAACAGGCGCGTGGTATTGAGGAGATCAACAAGGCAATAACCGAACTGGAGTCAGTGACCGAGCAGAACGTATCCAGCGCCAGCCAGACCGCTTCCTCCAGCGACGAACTTTCATCGTTGGCTAACCAGTTCAAGGTTGAGGATACTCCCGGCTCCAGCCGCACAAGGCGCCGCGAACCAGCGAGAAAATCAAATCCGGCTCCGAGGAATACTCAGTTTAAAGAAGAGCCGGAAGAAGAGGAAGAGTTTGATCTTGATCAGGTGATGCCCCTCGACGAAAGTAACCCTGATTTCTGATGGTAAGTAGCTCGCCGGATCTGAAAGAAAAACCGCTTCTGTGGATAAAGGACTATGTCCACAGAGAATACGGTCTTTATTTTTCAGAACGCAAGCTGTTTACCCTGGAGTCTAAGTTAAAACGTCGGGCTTATCAGCTTGACCTGGATTCCCTCGAGGAGTATGCGGCTTATCTGCGCGGTAATCCCGATGAGGTACCGTTTTTTCTGGATGCGGTTACAACCAACAAAACCGATTTTTTTCGAGAGATACCCCACTGGCATTATTTCGAACAGGAACTGATTCCCGCCTGGCAGGATGAAAGTGAACTTCGGATCTGGTCAGCCGCCTGTTCCTCGGGCGAGGAACCATATACCGCCGCTCTCCTGCTGGAGCGTGAACGCCGTAAAAGTCGCTATAAGGTTCCCCCGTATCGGATACTTGCCTCTGATATTTCAGAAGAGGTTCTCCGTCAGGGAATCAGTGCCGTCTATCCTGATAAATCCCTGGAACCTGTGCGCAAATATGACCAATCGCTGATCAAAAACTTTTTTCACCGCGATCAGCAGGGTAACTACCGCCTGGATGATTCGATTAAATCGAATGTGTTTTTTCGTCAGTTCAACCTTAAATTTAAGAATCGACCTTTCAGGAAAAAATTTCACCTGATCCAGGTCCGTAATGTGCTTATCTATTTCGACCAGGATATGATCCAGAATGTGATCAGCAACTGCGAGCGCCTGCTTACTGATGGTGGCATCTTGATGATCAGCCACACCGAAACTCTTCAGGGCATAGAACATAACCTCGAACAGGTAAAAACATCAATTTTTCAGAAAAATAGTGGTTCGATATGAATGTTAGTTTTGAACCCCAGCATCGCCTGAAGGATTTTCGCAATGATCTGTATGAGAAATACGGTATTTTTTTCCCCGACAAGCGGTTCTATCAACTGAAAGCGAAAGTTGATAAAAGACTGCGGCGGCTTGATCTAAATTCCATTGAGGAGTATGAGGAGTATCTGGCCGCCAATCCGGATGAAATTTCCGATTTGATTGATGTTATAAGCACCAATACAACCCAGTTTTATCGTGAACAGCGTCACTGGGAGTTTTTTATCAATAAACTGATTCCGGCCTGGCGTAAGAAAAGCAGGGTCAGAATCTGGTCGGCAGCCTGCTCCTCGGGCGAAGAACCGTATACGGCCGCAATGATACTGGAACAAAAACTGGACAGCGATTATCGTATACTGGCTACCGATCTTTCCCGGAATGTGGTCGGTCGGGGTATGCGCGGTATATACAGAAAACTGGATCTTATGCCGCTTGAGAAGGCGCAGCCGGGCACACTTGAAAACTGCTGCGAAAAATTACCTTCCGGTGAATATAAGATAGCCAGAAGGATCCGGGATAAAGTAATATTTCGCACGTTTAATTTAAAATCAAATAAATATCCGTATACAAATAAATTTGACCTCGCAATGGTCCGAAACGTTTTAATTTATTTTGATAACAAAATGACCCGGCATGTAATAAAAAATCTGAACCGTTCGCTGGTCCCCGGCGGCCACCTTTTCGTCGGCCACTCGGAGTCCCTGAACAACATAGAAACAAGACTGCAAAAAGTAAAATCAGCAATATACAGTAAAAACGGTTGAGGGATATTATTGTTTACCACGGTGGGGTAAAGGGTGGCCGGCAAAGTCAAAGTCAAAACAATTTTACCACAGAGGTCACAGAGGGACACTGAGGAACGTCAAAAACAAAGTCAAGGGAGGGGGGGCGCAGAGGAAAGTAAATTCAAAGTCAAAGGCTATTTTGACGGGATTAACAGGATGAAAGTCTAAGCCCATATAAAGATATGTGTTTGATAATTATTATTGTTAGATTGATGCATTATTTTTTTGATTGAGGGAATTGGAAGTAGTAAAAATAAAATCAGTTTCATTTTTACCGCTTCTGATTCCCTTGAACTGCCCGAATAATATTCGAGCAGGCGCTGTTAACAGCGCTCAAAAAAACGAAGTGGTTTGGAGTTTCTGGATTTGAAGTTATCCAGTAAATCGGACTTTTAATCCAGTCCAATAAATTATTTCAGGGGTTTGAATTTTACTCTGTGTCCCTCTGTGACCTCTGTGGTAAAATAGATTTTGAAGTATGTTTTTGAATCTAAATAAATATTTTAAATTTTATTTTTATTTATGCTCTGTGGTAAAAAGAATTTGAATTTAGTTTTTATTGGAGGTAAAAACCATGGCTGAAGTTGGTAGTATGCAGCAGGATGATGATAAATCTTTTGAGCATGAACTGGCGGGGAAGTATCTTACTTTTTCGCTTAAAGATGAGATGTACGGTCTCTCGATAGAACCGATTAAGGATATTATCGAAATGCAGGAATATACCGAGGTTCCCCAGACATCCGATTATGTAAGGGGAGTGATTAACCTCCGGGGAACAGTGATACCGGTAATTGATCTTCGTCAAAAGTTCGGGATGGAGACCACTGAATACGATAAAAAGACCTGCGCGGTTATAGTTGAAATGAACAACATGCGCACTGGTTTAATCGTCGATCGAGTCTCGGAAGTTCTGCAGTTTTCCGATGATCAGATCGATCCCACCCCGGCGATGAGCAGCGAAGTACAGGTGGAGTTCATTGCTGGAATCGGAAAAAGAGAAGACAACGTTTATATACTGCTCGATCTGGAACGTCTCCTGGCCAGGAAGGAAGCCGAAGAACTGAAGGAAATTCCAGACCAGGTGGAAGCCGGCAAAGAGTAGAACTAAAAGCATTTCCACCACAGAGGTAAAAGGTAGACAAGGTGACAGGGGGAAGGGGAGACAAAGAGCAACTGTAAATTTAACGTCAATTACTTTTTACCACGGAGGTCACAGAGGAACGCAGAGGACAGCAAATTCAAAGACAAAGGCTATTTAGACAGGATTAACAGGATGGACAGGATATAAATCAAAAGCAATACAGGGGTTTGTTTGAATTGTTATTGTCAGATTGATGTGTTGTTTTTTTGATTGAGGGCGCTCAAAAAAAAGAAGTGGTTTGGAGTTTCTGGGTATGAAGTTATCCAGTAAATCAGATTTTTAATCCAGTCTGAAATGGATTTTAGAGGTTTTGATTTTTACTCTGTGAACCTCTGTGACCTCTGTGGTAAAAATGTTTTGATTTTGATTTATGCTTTTAACTATTAACTCTGAACGATGAACTATGAACTATGAACTGTTTTTATAAACTGAGTTCACCTTTTGAGGAGGTTGTTTATTCTGGTTACTAAAGTTCTTATTATTGATGATTCTGTGATTGTTCGCAGTGTGCTGGCGGACATTATTGATTCTGAACCGGGATTTGAGGTCGTAGGTAAAGCCAGAGATCCTTTTGAAGCCCGGGAAATGATATTTGATAAAAAACCGGATATACTGACCCTGGACGTGGAGATGCCCCGTCTTGACGGAATCAGTTTCTTAAAAAGTCTTATGCAGAATTATCCCCTTCCGGTTGTAATGGTCAGCAGTTTGACCGATCGCACTTCTAAAAAAGGTATGCAGGCCCTGGAGCTGGGAGCGGTTGATGTGGTTGGCAAACCCTCGGGTGATTCCCGCAGCTCTGTTGAGGCATTAAAAGAACAGTTGATTCCTAAACTGCAGGCCGCGGCAGAAGCTGACGTGCGAACTTTAAAAGAGAAAAAGAAAGACGTTAAAAAGAAAGTTAAGAAGTCAAAAATAAAATTGCCTTCTAAAGTGGATGCTATTGTTATTGGTTCTTCAACCGGCGGGACAAAAGCCCTGCGGGAAGTTTTTGCCGATCTTGCTCCTGGATTACCTCCAATACTGATCTGCCAGCATATGCCCCCGATGTTTACAACCCATTTTGCAAAAGGATTAAATGATAATTCCGCCCTTAAAGTCTGGGAAGCAAAAGATGGAGACAGGGTTGGAAAAGGTGAAGCAATTTTAGCGCCGGGCGATCAGCATATGGTTGTAGCCGGAAGGAGCCGTTCGGACGGAGTTCCAGTATCACTGAACACCGACAATGAAGTCAATTTTCAGCGCCCGGCAGTAGACCCCCTGTTTGAGACCGCGGCCCGCTGGCTGGGCGATAGAGCGCTTGGAATTGTGCTGACCGGTATGGGAAAAGATGGAGCCGCCGGAGCAGTGGAAATGGCAAAAATAGGAGCAACCATCCTGACTCAGGATAAAGCAACCTCAACCGTCTACGGTATGCCCAAACAGGCAAAAGAAGCAGTAAAATCAGCCCAGCAAATCCCCCTGAACGAAATAGCAGCAGTCCTCTCAAATTTGGCATAAAGAGTTAGGGACGGGGGTTGAGATTTGAGATTCTTATAAGCCATTTGAATATTTTGAGTATTAAGAAGGAGAGGGATGCAGCATGCCACGCCTACCACGTCCGGATTATGAACATACCTATCATCATGTTGTAGTAAGAGGTGTCGACGGTCTACCTATTTTCGACACCATCAGAAAAAAAGAAAAATATATAAAGATTTTCGTGGAAGCGCTTCAAAGCCATGATCTGAGCGTGTATGCCATGGGATTTGTGAATAATCACGTCCATATGTTTATTCGCAGAAATAATCAGTATATGGGTGTACTTTATCGCCGGGTAAATGGAAGCTATGGAAGTTGGTATAATTATACCTTTAAACGCACGGGAGCTCTTTACGATGGTCGCTATTACAGTTCACTCGTAGATTCGGACAATTATTTTCATGCGGTGTGGCGATATGCGCATTTTCAGGGTGTTAAAGCAGGGCTTTATCAGGCTGTCAGGGAAGATCCCTGGAGCAGTGCAGGACTGTATCTTGGGTTAAAGTCTAATTTTAGCTGGATACATTGGAAAGAGGCTATGGAAGAATTGGAAGTGGAAGTAAGCGGGCAAATAAGGAAAATACTGGAGTATGAAGGCGAAGAAAAGGAATGGTATGGGAAAGAAAAATTTCCCCATAAATTATACCGCGGTCAAAAGTTTTTGGCGGGTAAAGCATTTGTGGAACAGTATATGCAGATTCGAAAAAATCCGGTTCGTAAAACTAACAGAAAACAAACACCTTTATCCTGGAAGAGACTGGTAAAAGCGGCAAAAAATATTTCAGGGTTATCACAAGCAGAACTGTTAGAACCGGGTAAAAATAAAAGGAAGAGCCATCACCGCAGTGGACTTGCATATGCTGCCCAGAAATATGGTCATATGTATTTAGACGAAATAGCGAAAAAAATGGGAATTACGGGTTCAGGCGTGTCCAGGATGATAAAACGTTTCAAAAATAAAGAGCATAATATAAAGAGACAGTGGGATAGGAAGCTGGGAAGCTGAGAATCTCAAATCTCAACCCCCGTCCCTAATAAAAAAAGCCCCGGGACCGATTGGTCCGGGGCTTTTGATTTGTTGCTGAGTAAGTGTGGAATATATAAGATAGAATTAGGCCACTTTTATAAGTTCCTCAGCAGATATTCCTTCTTCGCGAATCATGTTGCGCACTTCCTGGTGGAGCAGTTCTATGCCGTTAGGCGCGTCCAGTAACTTGATCTTGTTACCAAGCAGGTCGGCAAAGTTTTCGCGAATGTATTCAGTCATACTTTCCCTTGCGGCGTCATCACTGGAAAAGTCAAATTTAGCTTCCTCGCTCATTACGACCACCTCCCTTATTAAAATTGATTTATTTCCAAGGTTCAATCTTAAGTATCGACAGGAAGTCGCCAGGGTTCAATCTTTTTTTATTTTTATACGGGCAGGAGGAACAGATTGTCGTTTTTGCGAAATAGTTTCACTTTCGAGGGATTACCGAGTTCTTTTCTGATTTCGTTTTTAACCAGTAATACATTTTCTTCACAATCGTTATCCTGGTGAAGATGGACCTCGCGATAATTGTCAGTGGCGTTAATAAAATCTTCTTTGTCTGTATAAAGATTAAAATCGTATTCGGTTTGATAGCAGTCCAGTTTTCTCCCCATGCCGGGATGCATAACGATAAGACCTTCTTTGGGAGACTGGGGATATATACTGACCGGATCAGTCTGAAAAAGTTTCGACATTGGTTTAACTTTCGCTTATATTTACATTAATCAGTATTTGACCGTAGTTTGTGTTCAAAGGAACCACCAGGTATTTGGAGGAGATACTGTCGGAAATTTCGGTGTCATCACCGACTATCATTGAGGGAGGGGTTATATCAATTTTTTTACCATCAAGTTCCTGATGGAGTTTGGTTGAAGCACCGCCACTGATTATATTGCCAAGTTCCTGGATTGTGGAGCGGACCATATCATTCAGCCCCGGGAGATCCTCCTGGTTCATTGCGCTGGCGATTTTAACGGCTGTTGTTCTGCCCATATCGTATATTACCCTTCCTCGAATATCGCCGGAAATACCGATATAAACGGCCGCACCCAGTGTCTGGGAGGGGGAATCAACCACATCCAGTTTTCCTCGCTCTATCTCTATGTCGGGAATGAACTGTTTCAAGGTGCTCATCGCAGACGATACAAAAGGATTAATATACTCGGCTTTCATGTTTATTTAGACCCCCAGGACTTTGGATAATTTTTCAAAAACGTCTTCGCGCTGAAAAGGTTTCACAATGAAATGTTTGGCGCCCATCATCACACATTTTTTTACGGTATCCTGCTGGCCCATTGCGCTGACCATCACAACCTTCAGGTCGGGAGCCATTTCCCGTATTTTCTCCAGGGCGGTTATTCCGTCCATTTCCGGCATTGTAATATCCAGGGTGACAAAATCGAGTTCATCCTGGTGCTCCTCAACTTTTTCAACCGCTATTTTTCCGTTCTCGGCGGTATCCACTACTTTGGCGTCAAAAGACTCGATCATCCGAACCAGGTTTTTTATCATGAACGCCGAGTCATCAACCACCAGTCCTTTGTAGGGTGTGCCGTCGTCTTTTTTGCCAAAACTTAAAAGATGTGCATCGTCAGCGGGGGTCAAAATTATTCACCTCTAAAATATGTAGGATTATGTCTGATACTGCTTATGGCTAAACAGAAGTAAAACGGGGAACAGAATATTTATTCTCCGTCCGTTTCGGTTTCTGCTCCTTCTGAACGTTTGTTTCCCAGTTTGGAATCCATCATCAGTAAAGCTGTTTGGTTGTCACCAATTCTCTCCAGTTGGATCAGGATTTCTTCCATGCTGTTCTCCTCTTCCACCTGTTCATCAACAAACCACTGCAGGATGTTTCTGGCACAGTAGTCGTTTTCTTCTTCGGCTATCGCAACCATTTTCCTGATTTTGCTCGTAACGAGCTTTTCATGTTCAAGCGCGGTTTCAAAAACCTCTTTTATTGAACTGTAATCATTTTTTGGTTCCTCTATCCCACCCAGTGTTACCCGGTAGCCGACCTCGTTTAAAAACGCATAGAATTTCATGCCGTGTTCCCGTTCCTCTTCCGTCTGTGTTTTCATAAAACCGGCAAATCCGTTCCAGTTTTCAGAGTCGAGATATGCTGCCATGGCCAGGTAATGGGCTGCCGCCCGGAATTCTTCGCCAATCTGTTTATTCATTTCTGCGCCAAGTCTTTCACTTATCATTATATTTAACCTCCAAGTAGTTGAATTATACTTACAACTTAGTTTAACATATTAAGTGGTAGATATTATAGCAAACCGGTTGAAAGAATTAAAACAGTTTAGAACTGATTTAAAGTATTTTCTTTAAAAGAGGGTAAACAGTGAAAAAAAACAAACAAAATCCCGAGTTTGGTCCCCGGATATTCTGGCCGCAGCGAAAAAAAGAGAACCAAAAAAAACTTGGTTTGCAGAAAACCTGGACCCGGCTTGAATTTATAATTGGTGGCGGGATGCTGGCGGTGGGAGGGTTTATAATGCGGGAAAGAAACAGTTATGACTTAATCGTTCTCGGTTTTCTTTTTATCTCACTGGCCATAATTCATTTTTATCGTATCTACAATCGAAGCTCAGGCGGTCCCAGGATTTCTGAAAACGATCGTATTCTCACGCATATGAGACGTGAGTTAAATACAGATTATTCCATAGCGGTTGATTACCCGCTGGCCGATAGTGAACGAATTGATTATTTGCTGGTTGGGCCCCCTGGCCTGTATATTCTAAAAAAAATTAACGTAAAAGGGCGACTTAAAGGCGCCGTAGATTCGGAAAAATGGTTAGTCGAAACTGATGGAGGGGAAAAAAGAGAAATAAGGAATCCATTGTTGCAAACCGGTCAGTCAGCAGAAATATTAGAAAGGAAGCTGCAAAAAAGTGAAAGAGAGTTGTCTTCCGTTGTGGTTAGGGATGCAGTGGTTTTTGCTTTTCATGCGGTTGAAGGTGAGCTGCTAAACAGTGAGAGAGTTTTTGCCCTGGATGGAATTGTGCCTTATCTTTTAAGGCAGGAGAAACGGTTTGACTGGGAAGTTATTAATAAAATAGAAAAAGTTCTTGGTTTTCGCAACTACCCTGAGAGATGAACTACCCCTTAAAAAAATTATTAGAACCTAAGTTGAGCGATTCTGAGCATGAGGATGTATCACATCTTGTTTTCTCATTCTCGACAG
>CAYTSZ010000057.1:0-10918 GCA_964440635.1 uncultured bacterium | reverse complement strand
CGACAATTGCAAATATTTTTTCAATAGAGGTACGTAAAATGCTTTATTCTGAACATGTGGATCATCTGGCCGCCCGCTGGGATATGAAAAGAAAGCGCGCGCGTGAGCTGGTCGAGTATTTTTTTGAGAATATCATAGATATCACAGATCGTGAAAACCGGTTGGAAATCCGCGGTTTCGGTGTTTTTGAAATGCGAAAGCGCAAACAAACTAAAGGCCGTATACCCGGTACAGGTCGGGAAGTTGAAGTTCCACCCCGCAGGGTTCCCACTTTTAAACCGGCTAAGGCTTTGAAAGAAGCCGCCAGGGAAGTGAGTATAAAAGATGAATAAAATTGATGTTGAAGTTATCTTTTTTGATCTGGATGGCACTCTGTTTTTATCAACTCCCATATTGCATAAGGCCTATCGCCAGGGTGTGGAGGAATACAACAGGATGGAAAAACTCGATCTTCCGGTCCCCGGCGAGCCGGAGGTGCTTGATCAGGTTGGGAATCCGGTTTCCGAGATTTATTCTAATCTTTTCCCGGGAGTTCCTTTCGGAAAACTGCAGGGGCTTGGCCGGGTTATACTGGAACGTCTTGTCGGAGAAATCAGTAAAAAAAGGGGCCGTTTGATCAACGGGGTACGCGAACTTCTTGAGGATCTGCACCAGAACTATCCGCTTGCAATAATAACTAACGCCCAGCGGGTTTACATGGAAGCGGTTCTTAACACCTACGGACTGGAAAAATATTTTGAAAAAATGCTCTGTATAGAAGATGTTGAATCCGAAAAAAAAGCGTCTCTAATTAAAAACGCTTTAAATTATTTTAATATTGACCCCCCGCAGGCGTTAATGGTCGGCGATAGAAGTTCCGATCTGGAGGCAGCCAGAACGTGCAAAACCGAGTTTGTGGGCTGTTCTTTCGGCCACGGAAAAGAAGAAGAGTTCGACGGCGAACTGACAATAAATCATCTGAACCAGCTCCCGGATTTGCTGGCCTGAACTGAACTCGGAATCATCCTCAAAACTGGCAACTGGAACATAAGGTCGCCCCTTAAGAGTAAGTTTATCCAGTTGGACCGTTGTTGATAATAGTTTTTGATGTAGCCCGTCATCCCGGCCCCTGACGCACACGGATGTGCTAATGCTGCGAACACAAGGATGTGTAAGAACAGTGCGAGCCGGAATCCATTGCTTTTGTTTTTCAGTTCATTGTTTTTACAACTTCAGAAACACGACCAGGATCTGATAGTTTTGACTGAACAATTATTTGAGCATTACCGTGAACTCATTTCCGATTTTCAGGAATTTAAAGAAGCATCCGCAGCCCCCGCCCCCGAAGCATTTCGACTTAACGGCTGGAAGACCTGGCCGGATAAATTCGAAAACTGGATTGAAACACAGGGATATGAAGTAGAAAAATCACCTCATTTCCCCGACCTTTATTACTGGCGCGAACAGGATCGACCGGCATCGTCCACGGTCTTGCACTGGGCCGGGCATTATTACATCCAGGATCCGGCCACACTGCTTCCCGTTCGTGCGCTTAATCTACGGCCCGGGGAAGCTGTTCTTGATCTCTGCGCCGCTCCCGGTGGAAAATCTTTCCATATTTCCCGGCTGGTGGGTCTCGAAGGTTGTGTTGTTGCCAACGAACCGTCTCCCGGTCGCCGGCAGATACTGCAGAGTAATCTGCAGCGGCTCGGAGTTCCAAACCTGGCGATTACACCCTATCAGGGTCAGTCGGTGCCCGAAAATAAGTTGTTTGATGCCATACTGGTTGACGCCCCCTGCAGCGGGGAGGGAAGCAATCGCTGGCTCGATGGTAATTTTCCCCGGGTGAGCGAATCGGATCGCGAACATTTAATAAATACCCAGCAGATGCTTTTAAAAAAAGCAGCCCGCATGCTTGCGCCGGGCGGAAGAGTTGTTTACTCTACCTGCACTTATTCTCCTCTCGAAAACGAAGCGGTTGTTGAACGTATTCTGAAGGAAACCACACTTGTAATCGAAGATATTGAACTTGAGTTTCCCCACGAACCCGGTGTCGAAAGCTGGAAAGACAAACAGTTTGGCTCCGAACTGGAAAAATTCTGGCGCTGTTATCCCCATCATTACGACGGAGGCGGGATGGTTTTTGCCCGGCTGAGGAAACCTGGTGAAAAAGATGAATGAGCGCCCGCAAAATTTTATAGATTTTTGTCAGCGCCGATTCGGAGTGGATGAAAAACTCTGGGAATCATATTCTATAATTGTTTCCAATCGCTCCGTCTATATTGAGGCGGTGGGATTAGCTGTGGCTCCAGACTGGCAGACCATTGGCCGTGGGTTTCGCGCCGCACGCCGGACCAGCCGCAGTTTTAAACCTGGCAATCGTTTTTTGCAGTGGCTTGACGATAAGATTACAAAAAATAAGATAGAACTTTCAACTTCTGAGTTCGAATCCGTGCTTGAAAGAAAAAAAATAGTAACTGGGGATAAGCCTCATTCGCGTGGATACGTAGCTTTGTTTTATAAAAAGATAGTCGTGGGTTGTGGGTTCTGGAGCGGGGAAGATCTGCGCACTCAGATTTCAAAAGGTGTTTCCCGGGAATTTCCCCGCCAGGAACTGAAAACATGAAAAACATTTTATCTTAGAGGTGAGTAAAATTAAAAAAAGATCAGTATTAATTACCGGAGCTTCCAGCGGCATTGGAGAAGAAACCACCCGTTTGCTTGGAGAAAATGGGCATCAGGTTTTCCTGGCCGCCCGCAGTTTTGAAAAACTGAAGAAAATATCCTCCGAAATAAACTCGGCCGGAGGACAGGCCACCCCCGTGCGATTGGATCTGGAAGATGAAAATTCCATTTCGGACTGCGCCAAAAAAATTAACGCTGAAGCCGAGAACCCTTTTGTGCTTATAAACAATGCCGGTTATGGAATATATGGCCGGGTGGAGGAGGTCCCGCTGGCAGAAGCCCGGCGGATGTTTGAAACTAATTTTTTTGGCGCTCTGAAGCTGACAAAAAAACTTCTTCCGCTGCTCAAAAGCCAGCCAGCCGGCCGGGTGATTAATGTTGCTTCCGGAGTCGCCAAAAGGGGGTTTCCCGTCATGAGTTATTATGCCGCCTCCAAAGCGGCCCTGGAGTCAATAAGTGAAAGTATGCGGTTAGAACTTGAACCTTACGGAATTATCGTTCAGGTTGTCTATCCGCTGCGCACAAAGACATCCTTTTCCGCGCAAGCTGTCCGGTATGTTCCCGATTCTTTTGAGTTTCCTTCCCACGGTCCAACCCAAACCTCTGCTGCGGTGGCCAGTGCTATCGTTCGAGCGTTAAACTGCGATAGATTTCGTATTCATCCCCACTATTCAACAAAACTGTTTGGCGTTTTTAATGAAGTATTCCCTGCTCTGACTGCAAAAGTAATGAGTCTGCGCGATACAGTTCGCCGCTCCTTTGAAAAATTCCCCGGTTGAGCTGTTTAAGGGAGGGGCATAAGCTGGTAGATGAAGTGATCACCCTGTTTGATTAAGAGCAAAATCCCTTCCTCTCCGTCAGCCTGCTTCTCCTCCAGATAGTCGATGAATTCGTCAAGTCCGGTTATGTTTCGCCGGTCAACCTCCACGATAATAGCTCCCGGCTGTAGTCCGTGCCTCTGAGCGATCGAGCCTCTTTTTACTTCTTCGACCAGCAGGACTGTTCGTGCAGGCCTGATACCGTATTCCTGCCGAGCCTGCCGGGCGGGAACTTCGGATAACACAAGCCCCATTTCGGTAACGATGTTTTCTTCTTGAGCTTCGCTCGTGGTGCGCCGGCTTTTTTTACCGGCTCCCGGAGCCACTTCCAGCGTTACCTCAAGCTGTTTTATTTCTCCGGCTCTGTCGATGGTAATTTCAATTTGATCTCCCACTTTTTTGCTGGTAACGCTTCTCTGCAGGTCATGAGGGGATTCAACAGTTTTTCCGTCAAATTCAATAATCAGATCACCCTGGCGCAGGCCGGCTTTGTCGGCCGGAGAGTTTTCCACTACTTCGGCTATTAGGACGCCCTGGTCGTGCTCGAATTTCTCTGCCATTTCCGGAGTAAGTTTCTGAATCATCACTCCCATCCAGGGCCGTCTTACTTCACCGTATTCGATCAGGTCTTCGGCGGTCCGCCGGGCCATGTTCGAGGATATGGCCAGTCCGATACCCACGTTACCCTTTTGGAGTCCGGAGGAGATGATCATTGTGTTTACGCCGACCACTTTACCTTCTATATTTACCAGTGGTCCGCCGGAATTTCCCTGGTTGATAGCCGCATCAGTTTGTATGAAATCTTCATAACGCATTGCATCTACCGCCCGGTGGGTGGCGCTGATGTGTCCCACGCTGACTGTGTTTTTCAACTGGAAGGGCGCCCCGACGGCAATAGCCCACTGCCCGGTTTTAACTTTGTCCGAGTCGGCAAATTTGACCGCCGGCAGATCTGACATATCGATTTTAATAACAGCAAGGTCTGCATGTTTGTCGCTGCCGACCAGTTCTGCTGCAATCTGGGTTTCATTCGCTAACTGCACTTCTATTTCATCCGCCTGTTCGATTACGTGATAGTTGGTTAAAATATAACCGTCCTCGCGAATGATCATCCCGCTGCCCAGGCTTGTTACTTCCCGGGGAACATTGAACTGTTCATTAAAAAAATCTTTGAAAAATGGATCTCGAAATTGCGGGGAAAATGGAAAAGCATTCCCTTTTATTTTTTTGCGAGTAAAAATTGTAACTACTGCAGGTTGTACCTGGCGGGCTGCATAACCGATTGCTTTTTCAAGCTGTTTCGCCAGACTCAGAGCCTCTGTTGGCTGTCCGTCCTGGATGACGGGACCTTTATAGACAGAACCGGATTCACTTGCGTTTAGAAAAATATCGTTTGCGTGTTGACTGATTCCCACTAAAAACCCTGCACTGAGCATCACAATTGCAAAAATAAGTATGTATTTACCGTTTTTAAATTTTTTCATCGCAAAGACCTCCTTAATAAATTGGTGGAGATTTCAAGATAATAACTCAATAAAATTTTAACTGTTTAATGAAAAAAATAAAGGAAAATCATCAGTTACTCAGAACCTTCCAAATACTCCGTCATTGCCGTCCAGCACTCAATCGGGGATTTGCTGAAAAACTCCGGAGTTCTCACTACTGGCTCCCGATTGAGTGCTGGATAACCCGGCAATCCATCCCCCTCCGCCGTCATTGCCGGGCTTGACCCGGCAATCCATTTTGAAGTTACAATAGATTCCCGGTCTGCGGTCACTACGTTTTCTTGCCCGTAATGACGTTGGAAGGTTTTGTTAGTTGTTTATAATAGAGGTCAGGTAGTAGAAAATACAAAGCCGGAAAGGTGAAACAAAATGGCCCGGATTGGTGTGATCGCCGATATACATTCCAATTATACGGCGTTGGATAAAGTGCTTGAGCACAACGCTCTCGCGGGCCTGGAGCTGATCTCCCCGGGTGACATTGTCGGTTATGGTCCCCGCCCCGCTGAAGTTGTCGATCGTCTCCGTCAGTTGGATATTCAATCTGTCAAAGGTAACCACGAGGCCGCTGTTCTTGGCGATGAGAAGATATTTCAGACCATGCGCTCAGAAGCGCGCAAAGTTGTGGGCTGGACACGCAAGCGCCTGGATGCCGGTCAGCAGCGTTTTTTGTCCCTGTTTCCTGTTAATTTAAACACGGATTTTTACAGTTGCTATCACGGCAGTCCCCGCCGCCCGCTGCTTGAATATGTGGATAATCCTTCGGCAGTTGCGTCTGCATTGCGGGAGGAACCTGAGGTGAATTGCCTGGCCCTCGGTCACGTCCACAAACCCCTCTGTTGGGTTGGCGAAAGTGTTGATTCCATGAAACGTCTGAAAATAGAATACGGCGAGACAATCAGTTTTTCCGGCCAGAGGATATTGTTTAATCCGGGAAGTATTGGCCAGCCCCGGGATGGAGATCCCAGAGCATCTTTTGCGATTCTGGATGAACAGGAGCAGACTGTCACCTGGCACAGGGTTGAATATGATGTGGAAGAAACAGCCCGCCGTATCCGACTCGCCCAGTTGCCCCCATTTCTTGCCAGCAGACTGAGCAGCGGACGATGATTAATTCATCCGCCGGTCTGGTTCATTTTGTCGACGAAGATAACAACCGTTCCTGGAGTTTTGATCTTCGCGGTTTTTTTCGCGCCGCCGTAACCGGGAAAGTTAAATACAAACGGGCCTGGTCGGGGACTTTGCAAAAAATTCAGCTTGAACCCCGCGGCGGATTCAGTCGAAAAAACGCTTCCTTTGTTGATACCGCCGAAGCGAACGATAGACTGGCTGATTTTCATACTGAGGTAAAAAAAATTTGTATAAAGAAAAACTGCCGGGAAACCCGGGAAAAATATGTGGGTGAATTTTCTTCTCGAAAATATAATCAGAACAGCCGCCGGTTCGAAAAAATATGGAGCAGTGTGCCGATTTTGCCCCCCGACCAGTACCGGGCCTTTGTTCTTAATCTGAGCAGTTCCTGTTCCTATAATCGCTGCAATTTCTGTGATTTTTATGACGGTATAGAATTTGACTGGAAATCTCCCGAACAGTTCAGAAAACATATCAACCGGGCCACCGACTTTTTTGCCGGAGTGGAAGATTTTTTTACTGAAATATTTATTGGCGCCGGCGACGCACTTGCCGTCCCTCCCGAAATCTTTCAACAGTCTCTTTCTGAGATACAGAAATTTTCTTCTCTTAGGGGGATGCCCGTGCACGTTTTTGCTCCCGGTAATCTTGCCGGCCGTCGCACTCAAGCAGATATGGAGTCTTTTGTTGAACGGGGATTAAAGAGAGTCTATTTTGGCCTGGAGTCGGGAAGTAAAAATGTTCTTAAAAAACTAAACAAACCTTTTAAGCCGGAGGATATAACCGCCGGGGTCAAACTTTGTCACGCGGCTGGCGCAGCAGTTGGTATAATTATACTGATAGGAGCCGGGGGAAAAAAATATTCAGAAACCCATATCGAGGCCACACTTAAACTTTTAAATGCGCTGGATTTTGGAGACGAGGATAGAATATTTTTAAGTCCTCTCGGAGAAGGAAAAATAGGCTGGACGGGTGGAGCAAAACAGCAGGCCCTGAGTTCAAAAGAAAAGCATAAACAGGAAAAAGAAATTCGGGCAGGATTAAAAAAACACCTACCCGTAGCCCATTACGAAGTAGAAAATTTTATCTATTAAATCAGAGTTTGATTACCAGTAATTGCCCCGGTTCCCTAAAAATAAGAGGTTTTGACTTTATGGTTTTTAACTATGATCGTTGAACTTTGAACTGGTTTTATCCCAGGGACGGAATCCACAGGATCTGACTTGATGTTTTGAAGTGGTCCGTCATTCCGGCCCCCGAGCCGGAATCCATTGGGTTTGAGGATTGGTTCTGCGTTAGTCTGCCGGACTAAAACAAACAGAAACCAAAAAAAGCATTGGCTCGCAGATAAAAACATAAAATTGGAATAGGGAAAAAGATTAGATGGGTTGTGAAACAATCGGCGAATATCTGCGTTAAAACCAGTTGAAAGTTGTAGGTTACATGTTACAAGTTATATAGCTCTATTTTTGATGTTACCCTATTAAAATGTTTTGAAGTTCCTCTGTGCCCCTCTGTGACCTCTGTGGTAAAACAGGGTTTGACGTAAGCTTTTGATTTTAACTTGTATGAACGATAAACTGCATTTCATCCCGGAGAAGTGAACGCGATATGGATTTTATAAAAAAATGGCCCGAACTCAGTCTGGCCGGCGAACTTCCGGCAGTTGAAGAGCTGACCGCGGCGTTAAAAGCGAGTGGCCCGGAACTCCAATTTTTATACAAATTTGCCAATCAGACTCGTTCTGAATACATTGGTGATGAGGTTCATGTCCGGGGAATAATTGAGTTCTCCAACATCTGCCAGAAAAACTGCAATTACTGCGGTATTCGGGCCGGTAACGAGAGTCTGGAGCGCTACCGGATGGAACCGGCCGAGATTATCCAGACCGCCCTGCGGGCAAAACATTTCGGTTATGGGACGGTGGTTCTGCAGTCCGGCGAGCCGGCCCCCTATACTCCGGAGCGAATGTTCAGTCTGATAGAAGAAATAAAAAAGAAAACCGATCTTGCTATCACTCTCTCGATCGGGGTTTACCCCGCAGAAACATACCGTGAATTCAGGCGAGCGGGAGCCGACCGCTATCTGCTCAGGTTTGAAACCTCCGACCGGGAAAAATTCACCGAATTGCATCCGGACGAAAATTTTGAAACGCGCCTTAAGGTCCTGGAAGATATCCGCCGTGCGGATCTGCAGACCGGTAGCGGATTTATGATTGGCCTGCCCGGAGCTTCAATAGAGGATATTGCCCGCGACATAATTTTTACCACCCGGCTGGATCTGGATATGATTGGTTGCGGCCCTTTCGTAGCTGCTCCGAATACTCCGCTTGCCGGGCAGGATGAGCTACTTGCTGATAAAGAAATATATTTCAAAACAATAGCAATTTTGCGCCTGCTTAATCCCAGGGTTCACATCCCGGCCACCACGGCTTATGATTCTCTTTTTAAAAACGGAAGAAACAGGATTCTTAAATCCGGTGGGAATGTTTTCATGCCCAATCTAACTCCCGCCAGATACCGTCGCAGCTACCAGTTGTATCCCAATAAACCCTGCGTGGACGAACACGCCGATCAGTGCGCCGGCTGCGTGAAAGCTCGCCTCGCCAGTTTGAATCGCCCCCTCGCCACAGGCCCCGGCCACAGTTTGAAAAAATAATTAGCAGGTAAATGCAACAAGGTAATTAATTCAGTTCATAAAAGACAGTTAACAGTTACAAGTTCGTAGTTTAAAATCAAAACTTCAACCTCGCCCGTGTCGGACCTGACCCGGTAATCCATCCACAACCCGCCGTCATTACCGGGCTTGACGCACAGGGATGTGCTAATACTGTGAACACACGGATGTGTGGAGAACAGTGCGACCCGGCAATCCATTTTGAATTTAATGTTGATTGACAGTTGTAATTAAAAATCAAAATGGATTCCGGGGTCAGGTCCCGTAAAGACAACCTAAAACAGGTTGTCTTTACCGTTGAAGGTTCCCCTTTTAAAATGTTTTGAATTTACTCGGTGTCCCTCTGTGACCTATGGTAACCGCCCTTGACTTTGTCATCTCGACCTTCGACCGTCGACCTTCGACCTTTGACCTCTGACTAACCCATAACTGGCTTGTGTTTATTGTGATTTCATAATATTGTACATAAAAATGAAAAGGTGGTGTGTCTGATGAAAACTAAAGTTTTAATTATTGGTTTTGTTTTGTTGTTGGTAGCGGGGTTGGTTCTGGGGGTTGTATTTATGGAATCCGAGAGCCGGCTTCGTGTTTCTGCTGCATCCAGTTTGAGCGCTGTTATTGAGGAACGTCTGGCTGAGGCCGGGGTGCTGTCGGAAGTTATTTTTAAGACTGCCGGAAGCCAGGAGGTGGCCCGGCAGATTATGGCCGGTGAAGATGTGGATGTTGTTGCCCTTGCCCATCCGGACTGGATGGAAGAACTTGAAAAAAATGGTTTTGTTTCATCCGAACAGCGACATGTTTTTTTGAGTAACCGGCTCGTGGTTATTGCTTCAAAGACACTTGATCCGCCGGTTGATAACTGGGAGGAATTTAAAGAATATTCCGGTCGCCTGGCAACCGGGAATGTTAAATATGTTCCGGCCGGTATTTATGCACGCCAGGCGCTTGAATCTGCCGGGTTGTGGGAAAAGATGGCAGAAAATAATGTGGGGTTTTCCAATGTAACTTTTGTCTTAAGAGCGGTGGAGTCGGGACATATCCCCCTGGGAATTGTCTATCGGTCGGACTTAAAGCGTTCGGATAGTGTTCGCCGGATTTTTGACATTCCGCTGCGTCATACCCCGGAAATAACCTATGAGATTGCAGTCATGAAGGACTCGCCCGGGAGCCAGAAAATATTTAAACTTTTAAATGATCAAAAAGCCCGGGAGATTTATCTTCGCCACGGGTTTTCACTACCATGATTTTAAGTGGTCCTGAGTGGCAGGTATTAATTTTTTCCCTTGCCGTCTCTGCCCTGTCACTGCTGCTGGTGGTTTTGCCGGCACTGTTGCTGGCAATCCTTACAGCCCGCTGGAAACATCCGGTTTCCAGCCTGCTGGAAGCAATAGCCACACTGCCACTGGCGATACCTCCGGTGGCCACCGGACTGTTTCTGTTAAAGGTATTTTCCCGCCAGCATGTTTTTGGACGCTGGTTGTATGAGAGTGGCATTGTTATTCCTTTTAGCACCAACGCGGTTATTGTGGCCCTCGCTATAATGAGTTTTCCCCTCGTATATAGGCCGATGAAAGCCGGATTTGAAGCCATTGATCCCGAATTGCTCAAACTGTGTCGTACGCAGGGTAGAAGTCCGTTGTACAGTTTCTTTCACGTCCAGGTCCCGCTTGCTCGCCATGCCCTGATAGCAGGCCTGTTGCTGGGCTGGGCCCGGGCACTGGGAGAGTTTGGCTGCACGATAGTTTTTGCCGGGGACGTGGCCGGCGAGACTCGGACACTGGCGCTGGCTATATTTAATTACATAGAGTTCGGCCAGGATATACCGGCTTTGCGGCTGGCTTTGATTACTGTATTTATCACACTGGGACTGGTTGTACTGGCCGGCTGGGTTATGAGGAGGGGAACAAGTGAATCATTTAAAATATGAACTGAACAGCCGCCGCGGTGATTTCTGCCTGCGGGGCACACAGACGCTGGAATTTTTCAGACTGGGGATTTTTGGCCCCTCGGGTGCAGGCAAATCCACCTTTCTGGATCTAATTTCGGGCCTTGATTATCCGGGGGAGGGAAATATTATTTTCAATAAGCTTGCCTGGTTTGATTCCGAAAATAATATAAATATTGCTA
>CAYTSZ010000056.1:0-10967 GCA_964440635.1 uncultured bacterium | reverse complement strand
CATAAATTATCCGCGATCCATCCCGGAAAGCTTGCTGGACCAGTTGCTGCCTGGAGACGGAAACCGCCCCCGGCACTGAATCATACACCTGGTAGGTAAAGCTATCTCCCAGGTGTTCAGCCAGAGTACCCTCTATCTCCACCTCCGGTGACAATATAAAAAATTGCTAATGCCAGTTGAATATAGTAAGACCTAAGTTGAGCGATTCTTGATCGGAGACACCCCATCTCTCTGGCCCATTCTCTCCTCGCCGGAGGGGTGCTCCTCCAGGGCTCTGGGACATACAGAATACCGTCAGAGAGATATGATGTCTTTTCCCCACCCGTTGGGTGAGGATGTGTCATGTCTTGTTTTCGGGTAAAGAGGTTGGCGCACAGGATGTGTGCCAATGGCTGTATACCTCGCAGACAGCCGGAAGCTGGGAGAGAATGAAAAAACAAAATGTGAGACATCCTCAATCTCTCAGAATCACTCGAGTTAGGAGAAAATATTTTTTACAATTTTAAATTCTTAGGTAATTTAAACTGTAAACCGCTTTTTTTGAGGGTTGATTCAAACAGACGGCGAACATAGACATCATCACCACATATCTCTGTATCTATCAGTTTGGCCAGGGGTCCCTCGCCCACTTCGTTTATTACCTTCTCAAGCCGGACCGATTTTATCCCATCCCCCAGGAAACGACCGCAGTAAAAAAGATGGGCTTCATTAACATAACCACCACTGGCCAGACTACCGGCCAGGCCACCGCCGCCCTCAATCAGTATTCGACCTATGTCGAGACCGGCCAGACGGGCAAAAACCTGTTTCCAGATAAAACGGTTATCTTTAAGATCAGAAAAAAGGAGCGTAACCCCGCGGCGGCTCAGCCGGCGACAGATTTTAACGGGGCTGTCCGCCGGCAGAACAAGTATGGCTTCATCGGCGCGATCCGTGAGCAGCTTACAGTCAAGCGGCAACTGATCGATTTTTGTTGTGATTATGATGGCCAGTGGCTGCTGATCGCAGGATTTATGCCGCACTGTAAGACTGGGATTATCCTCCCGCAGGGTGCCGGCTCCAACCATTACCGCATCACAGCGCCGTCGCAGTTCATGAACCTGAATACGACTTTCTTTACCGCTTAGCCAGCGACTATGGTGTGATTTTGTGGCAATGTAGCCATCAGAAGAAAGCGCCAGCTTGAGTTCGAGCCAGGGAAATCCCGTTTTGACACGATAAAAATAGGCCCTGTTTAGCCAGCGATATTCCTGGCGAGCCAGAGGAAAAACAATTTCTGGGCCACCTCGCTTCAAAGCACGCAGGCCGGCCCCGGCGACAGCGGGATGTGGATCTTCATGTGCAATAATTATCCTCCGCAACCCGCTGTTTAATATCAGCGGCAAGCAGGGTGGAGTTTTACCGGGATGGATACAGGGTTCAAGAGTGCAGTAAAGATCACTGCCCTCGAGTTTATCCGGATGTTTATTGAACAATGCGGCTTCTGCATGTAAATCCCCGAATTTTTTATGGGCCGATGTGGCCAGAATTTCGCCGCCGCGAACCAGGCAGGTGCCCACAAGGGGATTGGTAGCAGTGCTTCCAATCCCTGCCGATGCCGCTTCTATGGCTTTCAGCATGTATTTTTTTTCAGGTGGATTCATTTTTCCGCTCCAAGCAGAGAATCACAGTAAACTTCAGGATCGAAAGGTACCAGATCATCTATTTTTTCCCCGGTCCCCACCAGTTTTACGGGTATCTTTAATTCTTCGGCCACCGAAAGAACTATTCCACCCCGGGCCGTACTGTCCATTTTGGTAAGGATAATACCGCTGACCGGTAGCTTGCGGGCAAATGTTTTCACCTGACGCAAACCGTTCTGTCCGGTGGAAGCATCCAGGACGAGAAAAGACTCGTTGGGAGCTCCTGACAGCTTATTTTCCGTTACCCGGTACATCTTCTCAAGCTGGGCCATTAAATCCCCCCGAGTATGAAGCCGACCGGCAGTATCTACAAACAGATAGTCGGCCTCCCTGCTTATTGCCGCATCCAGGGCATCAAAAACAACTGCCGTAGGATCCCCGCCTTTTTCATGTGCAATCAAGGTAACCCCCAGCCGGTCGGACCATTTACCGAGTTGATCGATAGCGGCGGCTCTAAAGGTGTCGGCGGCCGCGAAAATTATGTTTCCCTCTGAACTATGGGCTAATTTTGCCATACTGGTCGTCTTACCGCTACCATTGACCCCGATAAAAAAATAAACAGTGGTCGAGGCTGCATTTTCATTCAGATCGCTGTCTCCGGCCTCCTGAAATATTTCTATCAATTTAGAGCGCAAATAGGTTCGGGGATTTTCGCTGACCGAACCTTCACGCAGGGGAGCAAGGAGTTTTTCGACCGTATCAAAACTAACATCACTCTGGAGAAGTGCAGTCTCCAGGTCATCAATTTCATCGCCTTTAAGTCCTCCACCCGGCCAGATACTTCTCACACCCTCCCGGAAGGAACTGAATGCATTTTTAAGTTTATCTTCGTTGGAACTTTCCTCATTATTCTTTTTCCAGAACAAAACAGGCCACCTCTTTCTATAAAAAACGAACTATCCTATGTTATGATAGCAAAGCAGAAGAAATTTATTGAGTATATCAACAGTAAACTTATACTTAAATTGAGCGACTCTTGGTCGGAGACACCCTATCTCTCTGACTCATTCTCGTGGCCATCCAGGCCACTGCGAGGTCTGTATGTCCCAAACCAAGCCCCTCCAGGGCTCTGGGACATACAGAATACCGTCAGAGAGCCATGGTGTCTCCTCGATCTCAGAATCGCTCAACTTAGGTATATTTAAGAGCGGAAACAAATTTTATTAAAAAATGAAGGCAGAATAAATAAAACTTTCAAGTTAAAATATAATTCAAACGGTGATTTTTATGAATTCTTACCAGAAATTTTACACTGATCTGGCTGGTAATTTAAAGGATCTCTCTTACCTTTACGAAAAAATAGTGGCGTGGTTAAAAGAAAACTACAGAGGAAATACCCTGGTTTTCTATCGACCCGATCCTCTCGAAGATCTACCCCTGGGTGCAGGATTGATGACAACCGCCATCAATTTACACGATAAAGAAGAACCGGAACCAATCGCCGCTGAGAAAATGGAGGAAAACGAAGTTGGCCTGCTGGATCTTGATAATAAGCTAATTCATCTAACGGACAAACAACTCTGGTTGGGCGCACTGGAAACCGACACCCCTTTGCCAGAAGAAATCAGCCGGGACATCAAACTGATTTCTACCCTGCTTGGTCAGGCGGTGGAACTTCAACGTCAGAACATACAGGCCACAATATCTCGCTGGTTCCAAAATATATCTGAAAACCTGAACTCCCCCGAAAGCTATAACAACATCCTGGAATATCTGGTAGAAGAGGCCTGCGATCTGGTTGGAGCCAATAGCGGGGGTTATTATACCCAGGCCGGAGACGATTATCGGATAGAGGTCGCATATGGATTTGAAACGGAAGTGGAAAGAGAAAAACGCACAATAACCCATGAAAAATTAATACAGTTTGATTTCAACCGTGCAGAACTGGTGGTAGAGGTGCCCGGCGAACAAAAAGAAACCAGTAATATTTATATTCCAATCCAGTCTTTTCGCCGCCGGGCCGGAGTACTGGCCATATACAACTGGGAGTCAAAGCAAAAACTCTCCCAGAGGAAACGTTACCTGCTCTCAATGCTTAGCGAGCTGGGTCATTTTGCCCTGTGTCAATACCAGATGCAAACACGTCAAACAAAAATAATACAGGACGGGTTAACAGGGCTTAAAACAGGGGTATACTTCCGACAACGACTTAATCAGGAAATAGAACGTGGCCGGCGTTATAACTGCCAAAATGCTCTTATTTTACTGGACATAGATAATTTTTCCGAGTTGAACGAGACCTACGGGCGTAACGCCGGGGATACTGTTTTACGGGAATTTGGCCGGTTAATCAAAAACTGTTTTCGGGGGGTTGATATATCCAGCCGTTTTTCCGACGACCGTTTTGGAGTTTTATTTGTAAACACTTCTCTGGAAGATGCACTGAATGCTACTGACAGATTTCACAGTCTGGTGGAAAAACCAATCTTTAAAGTTTCCGGTGAATTTATAAAGGTCAATATAAGTGGAGGAATTGCCGGGTATCCGGAAGATGGCGAAGAAGCGGATGAACTGATGAAGCAGGCACAACTTGCCCTTTATAAAGCAAAGCAAACGGGAAGAAATAAAATAATATCCTCCAGAGAATTATAATTAACAAATAAATATTTATAAACGCGGAAGCACAGATTCAGCTAACGATATCTTCTCCGCCGTCACAGCGAATAACATTCCCCGTAACAAAACGAGTTTCCTCGCCAACCAATACGCCTATTAAATCCGCTACGTCCTCAACAGAAGTGAGACGGCCGGAGGGGTTTCGACGTCTGGCTTCGGCGATCATGTTGTCATTACCGGGTATTTTACGCAGAGCCGGCGTATCTGTGACTCCAGCCTGAATAGCATTGGCCGTTACGCCCATTTCAGACATTTCATAGGCGAGCTGACGGATATGTGCTTCCAGCGCGGCTTTGGCAGCCGACACCGGGCCATAATAAGGCCAGGCGGTATGAGCGCCGGCGGAAGTCATGGCAAATATACGAGCCTGATCGGCAAATAAATCAGCGGCTTCAACATCCTGGGCCCAGTAAACAAGGGAATGAGCCATAACATCTACTGTCATATCCATCTGCTTGGGATTGACCACATCTTCTCCGCCAACATATTTTTTCAAAGAACCAAAGGCCAGAGAATGCATTAAAACTTTTACCCCGACTGAGTCGCCACACCTGTCTTTTAGAGCGGAAACAACTTTATTGCGGGTCCGCTCATTGGCAGCATTAGAATTAAAAAATTCAACCTCCACTCCTTCGGATTCCAGCTCCTCAATAAGTTTTTCAACCCGGTCCATATCGGATTTTCTGTCAAAATGTACACCGGCAATATTCAATCCCTTTTTAGCCAGCACACGACAGGCAGCGGCACCAAAACCACTCGAGCTTCCCAGTACCAGTGCCCAATTTCCTTCTAAGTCCGTCATAAATACTTCCTCCCAGACAATTTATAATGATTATCGCTAACTTACATTTCGCAATTCTGAGTAGCCATGAGACAGCATTTCAGAGGGTTTTGAAGTTTTCTGCTGCTAGTCCGCGATAATCGTTCAATTTATCAAATTAAATAATATTAATCACAACAAATATTATAAGTAATAGTCATCTATTCTACCTGTTTTTCAAAAAAATTAAAGTCTAACCTTAAAAAACACGGCGGATTAGCTGAAAAAAATGATAAAACCCAAAAAATATACCTGGCTGGAAAATATATTAATTCCAATCCCCGTGATAAAATTCATCGGGTTTGACTTAAGGTTTTGATTCTATGAACTCTGAACGACGAACTATAAACTTTTTTTACTATCAACCATCTCGGGGAGGTCGGGGCGAACTTCTTCTATTCTTTCAGTCGGAGAGACAATACACTCGAAGCCAATATCCTCCAGCAGCATTTTTTGCTGCGCCGATGGCTGCTTGGGCAGCAACAACCGTTTGACACCATTTCTTTTCAGGATGGTAAGCATCAAACCAAAACGGCCACGCTCCTGCTTGAGCGCCGGGTTGGAAATAAATTTTTCGGAAATTATTTCTTTGGAATCCGAAATAATAAAAATAGCCAGATACTCACCCGAACCAGGGTCAGGGCTCAATTCCTCCAGATTCTTATCGACAGCAGCACCGACTGCAACGGTTCCGGTCTCTTTTTGATAGAAAACGCGCATATTGGAAAGAGAATCCAGATCCTCAAGTTGCTGAATAATGGAATTTTTTAATTTTTTCGCTGCAACTTCATCAAGATCCTGTTCAACTTTAGCCTGCAAAATAAGTTTTCCCGACATATTTTACTCCTCCCTCATATATGAAAACGTCACTACAAATAATAAAATAGATTTGCGCAATTATAAATTCATTGAATTTCAGCGGTTCTTTTCTCAACGGCTCGCCGGTAGCGCTGTTGATACGGAGGTTCCACCGGACTTTGCCGCCTGAAATATTTTTCCAGGGCCTCGCGCATTTTTTTCTCGAGTGTCTTAATGTTTTCCCCTTCTTTAAACGTTTCATATCTGTCCCCGCCGGTGGCCAGAAAACTGCTGGTTACCACCTTATAACTGGAGTCAGGTAAAATATTTTTACCATCGATTTTTATTTCAACTACTCTGTTTCCCCGTGGTTTAGTGTAATCAACCTTTACCCGGGCACCGCTTAATTGCAGTACACCCTTTTCCATACTGGCACTTTGTTCGAGTAGTTCTTTTATCTGCCGTCCTTTAAGATCCATTACCACAAGTTCATTCCCAAAGGGCAAAACCCGATAGAGATGGCGCATGGTCACATTTCCAGCCGGAATATTGTCCCGAATTCCAAAACTATTCTGGAAGGCCAGATCGGCTCCGGTCGCCTCGCGCATGGCATCTGTAACCAGGTTGCCCAGCGAGGAGCTTTCATCGGAAGCCCGGGATAGATCGGCGGTAACATAACCTACAACTTCGGAAAGCATTTTATCCACCTTTTCCAGATATGGATTGAGAGCTTCCTGCACCTCTTTGGCGGGGGGATAAAAACGGTGCATCAGACTGATCAAACCACCATCATAATTAACTATCCTCCCCCGGCCGGGATTTATATTGAGATCAAGACGGCCAACCTGGTTTAGCTGGCCTCCGGCCTGAACAATTATTGTATTGTTTTCAAACTCCGGTCTTTGAATCCGGCTGTGAGAATGAGCACCAATAATCACATCTATCCCATCAACCATGCGGGCCAGCCTCCTGTCCTTTTCTAATCCGATATGGGTTATCGCCACGACTATGTCAGCACCACTATCGGAAAGGTTTCTGATCTGGCGGCGAACGGTCGGAACGACCCGGTCGAATTTAACTCCCTCGATATTGTAGCCTTTCATATCTTCTGTAAGCACAGCGAAAAAACCAAATTTTATCCCTTTCTTCTCAACAATTGCATTGGGGATGGTTCCCGGGAACTGCCGGGAACCGGTATCAGTTTCTAAATAGACATTAGATGTAATAACCGGATGTTTCAGTTCTGCTATTCTCTGAATCAATGTGTCACAGCCGACATCAAATTCATGGTTACCTATGGTTAAATAATCATAGTCGATCTGATTCAGACCCTCAATCATAGCCGCTCCATCTGTCAGGTCCGATTCAGGGGCACCGGTGAACCAGTCACCGGCGTCAATAACAAATAAGGGGCGCGACTGGCGGCGAGCGGCGGTTTGTTCCTGGCGTAAAAATTCTTTCAGGCTGGCAAAGCCGCCCACAGGCGGTTTATGCGGAAGCCAGGTGGCCTTGCTTCCCATGAAATGACCGTGAATATCGTTGGTGTGCAGAAATGTAACTTCCACCAGGTGATTCTTATAATTAGCCGGTAACATTTGAATAATCCCGGCCGACTGCAACAAAAATAATCCGCCCAGTATAGCCAGCAAACCGATTGCCCATTTACTTTTATTCATATTAAAATCTCCCTGAAATTTTGTTCGGTAACAGTTTAAACCTGGTCTGAATAGTTTACAACAGTTCGGCAGTGGCGACCACCCGTTTGTTACAACGCCAGACAACCTTTTCCCACCACGGTTTATCTAAATTCCAGAAAAAATATATATTACTTTTGGATGGTTCGTGCAACAAAGTGATTTTATAACCCTCCCGAGACGGGGATGAATATTGAAGCACCCAGTCCCCTCCACGGGAGGAACGCAGATCAAAATTAAATCGGGCCATTTCATCTTTTAGAGCATAAATTGAAGGATGATACCAGATCAGGGGCGGATGAGATTTACTCGGAAGATAAAAAAATGCCTGATCACCAAGCTGATTGACCTTCTCTGTTTTGTATTTAACCCCGGAAGACACTCTCTGCAAAAAATGGCGAACTTCCAGCAGTTCATAACGCGGTGAGAAAGAGAGAAGATAGGTATCGGAACCAGAATACTGTTCAACCCGGTACCCGCGCTTTGCATCGGCTTTAACCACCCTGTATCGCCATTTTTTGTAAACATAACTGTCGGAACTTGAGTGGGGATTGGCAAGGCGCCGGGGCCAGAATTTCACTCCCACCACCCAGGTGTCACCAACCTGCCAGTTTAAATCCAGCCCGCCTGCAGAATGGACGTTGGACTGATATCCGGAGCAGGAAAATAAAAATATGGTCAACAATACCAGTATCAGTATCCCGGTTGAATAACGCATGAGAACTACCTCTAACCTTCAAAATATCATGTCCAGACATTACAGTTTTCCAGAAGCCACTGTGCTTCCGGAGAACATATTAATTATAGCGACTTTTATAGAAATAAAGAGGAATTTGTAGGAAGTATCTGAAAAAATTAATCAGCAGACACTAAAATTAAATCACAGACGCTGGGAAATAAAATCCTGCTGGGACTGAAGCTCGGCAAGCATACTTTCCATCTGCATAAATTTTCTTTCCAGAACGCCACGCTTGGCTTCAATGCGCTCTTCCTGGCGCGCAATACGATCTTGCAGATTGGAGATGGTGGTATCAAAACCTTCAATCCTGGTGGTAAGCAAACCGTCGGTTTCATCAGTCATATCCTGCAGGTAAGGGGAAAGACGCGTAACAAAGCCATCCGCGGCATCTCCGGCGGCCGTTGATGCGTTAAACATTTTCTTTACACTGTTGGAATCCTTGGAAAGTGCACTTCTAAATGTATTGTGGTTGAACTGTATTTTTCCCACGTCTTTGGCCGGGGCCACCTGCGGGTCAACCATCTCAATGCCCAGGTCGGCCAGCGAATAAAGATCACTGCTTGAACCCACGGCGTTATTGTAACGATCGGTAACCATACTGATTAACTGGTTGCGCAAATTACGGGCTGTAGAGTCACTGGCCAGAGGACCGGAAGTGCTTTCCCCCCCAGGCTCACTTGCAGGCTGAACCTGGCTTTTAGTGTTAATAAACTCAATCACACTATTGAACTGGTCGACGAAATCAGCAACCTTATTGGCGGAGGCATCCAGATCCTCAGAAACTGTAATAGTAACCGGGTTGGAAGGATTATCCGCTTCGGTATAAAGTTCTTTAAGATTAATACTTATACCACCGAATTCCAGTGTATTACCAGTCGCTGTTGCCGCAACCCCATCAATAGTAACCTTAGCATCAGTGCCGGCCGTATATTCGCCGGCCTGCTGACCGGTAGTCGAACCATCCAGAAGATTCAGCGCGCTGCCCAGGTTACCCGAGACGTCGGTCACCTCGATATCACCCGCACCAGTCTGATCGTCACTGAGCGTCAAACGGTCGGTCAGGGAATTAAAGGAGGCGGTGACTCCTTCCACATTGTCATTTATTTTTTTGATAATAGACTGCAGGGAATCATCCGCCGCATCGTAAGCGATGGTGGTGCTGTTTATTCTGATCTCACCGGTTCCGCTGACTTTATTGGTGAAAAGAGCATCCTCTAATTTCGCTCCGGAATCAAGACCGATAAAATTTTCAGGGGTCGCCTGCTCGGAAGGGCGCTGAGTAAAACTGTGCACTGCAGCGCTTTCCATAATCCCCACCGACCGCAAGAAAGCATAGTCAGGATTAGTGAAATCAGTATCGGCGTAATCAAGATCGAAAGAAGAACCACCGGCACTAACGCTTACCGGATCAGTGGAATCACCCCGCTGATCGGTAGGAACAAAATAAAACTTATCTTTACTGGAGTCATAATCGAATTTTAACCTCTGGATACCGTTTGGATTGGCGGCCACTATCTCACTATTAACATGATCTATAAAATCCTGAAGAGTGGCACCGGCATTATTATCCATAAACTGCTGGATATCTATCCCAATAGTCTGATCGGGTTCGACAGAACCGTAGGGTTTAACGGTAATGGTAAAATCATCAGTTCCGGCCGCGGTCAGTTCAACATTTTTTTCAAGATTGGCCAGGGCATCAGAAAGACTGGAGCTTGTACTTAACCCCCCGGTGCCTTCACTCACTCTGGTGTTACTTATAGAGGTTTCACCGTTACTGGTAAATATTTTCTGGTCATTAAGCTGCCGGCCACTGCGAGCCGACGCACTGGTGGCCAGGGATTCAACAAACAGGTCATACTCTCCCGCAACAGCTTTCGATTCGTCTGTTATTGAAGCACTGAGAACATCGGAATTAGAATTGGACAGTTTCATCTGCTCATAGGTTTCCGGTTCACCAAGAGTATCCAGCTTGCTGAGCAAATTACTTACCCGGTTGTTTAAATCGCGAAAAGCACCCTTGGTAGCTTTTTGCTCGGAAATCCGTGATTCAAAACGGGTAATGGGACGGCGTTCTAACGCCAGAAGTGCACTTATAATCTGATCGGTATCCAGCCCCGACGAAAGTCCTCCAAAACTGACAGCCATTTTAATCCAACCTCCCTGTATTTTGTAAAAACACTGTTTTTCCGATAACTCCCTCCAATGAAGAAATCGGCCCTGTTAACAGTGTCGACCCTGACTTTAAAAACCTTTAATACTTTTTTTAAACCTTAGTAAAATATAATTCTCACATCACTTACAATATAATGCTTCGTGGAAGCAAAGTCAACTATTAATTATACCTGACTTGAGCGATTCTCGATCAAAGGCGTCCCGGCGCCAAAACCTTCCAACGTCATTGCGGACAGAAAAGCGTAGTGGCCGCAAACCCGGAATCGGTACATTCAAAATAGATTGCCAGATCATCCAGCACTCAATCGGGGAATTGCAGAAAAAACATAAAATTTTCACTGGTAGTTCCCGATTGAGTGCTGGACAGCAATGACGGGGGAATGATGTGTTGACTGTCATTCCGGCCCCTGACGCACACGGATGTGCTAATGCTGCGAACACAA